>DATCXX010000211.1:0-3447 GCA_036565615.1 Gemmatimonadales bacterium
CGCCGCCCGCGGGACCGACCGGCGGTCGATGAAGGGAAGCAGCACGGTGAACCGGGCGCCCCGGATGCCGGGACCGCTGCGGTTTTCGGCGCGAAGGGTCCCGCCATGCTGCTCGATGATGGCGTGGCTGACCGACAGACCGAGCCCGGTGCCCTTGCCGGTGGCCTTGGTGGTGAAGAACGGCTCGAAGAGCCGGGGGAGCACCTCCTCCGGCACCCCGGGACCGTTGTCTTCGACGATGAGAGCCAGCCGCTCCTGCTGGAGCTGCGCGGAGATGGTCACCGTGCCGTCCGCCCCTACCGCCTGAAAGGCGTTGACCGCGAGGTTGGTGAGCACCTGCTCCAGCGCCGAGGGGTTGACCTCGAGTCCGGGAAGATCGTCCTCGATCGAAACCTCGAGCCGCACCCCCTGGCTCTCGGCCTGCCGCGACAGCGCCGGCTGCACCCGCCGGATCAGCTCGCCGGGATCGATGGGCTGCCGGTCGTCCCGCTTGCTCCGGGCAAAGGTCAGCAGGTCCTGCACGATCATCCGGCAGCGCTGCGACTGCTGCACGATGGTGTTGAGCGCTTCGGTATCGGCCGCGGTGCGTGCCTGCCCCAGCAGGTCCTGGCCGAAGGCGAGGATCGCGGTGAGCGGGTTGTTCAGCTCGTGAGCCACCCCCGACACCATGCGTCCGATGGTCTCCAGCCGGGCATGCTGGGCCAGCTCGGACTGGAGCCGTTCCCGTTCCTGGTCGGCCCGAACCCGCTGGGTCCGGTCACGCAGGATGAGCACATGTCCATCTTCCGGCCCGCTGCCCACCGCACGGAGCGAGATCTCCAGGGGGAATTCGCTTCCGTCCAGCCGGCGCCCGCAGAGCTCATATCCTGCGCCCGGCGTGCTGGGCGTGCCGTCGGCCCGTTCGGTGGCCACGGTCCAGAGGTCACCGGCGCCGTCCGCGGTCACGAAGCGGTCGAACGGCTCGCCCAGCAGGTCGCGCTCGGTGGCGCCCAGCGTGGCCAGCGCGGCCGGGTTGGCGTGGACGACCCGCCGGTTCCCGTCCAGGAGGACGATGCCCTCCGAGGCCGCGCGGATGATCTCGGAGAGCCGCGCTTCGGAAGCGGCCACGTCCCGCAACCTCGAGATCCGGGCCTCTTCGGCTTCGTGGAACACGTCATCGAGGACCGCCAGGATCATCCCGAATCCGAGCAGGAACTCGAACAGCATGTCGAAGTAGGAATTGTGCCCGGCGATCCAGCGCAGCAGGGTCAGGCGCCCGGGCTGATTGTCGGGCCCGGCCTCGAGGAACGCCGGGGTGTACAGAAGCCAGAGCAAGGCGATGAGGAAGCAGACTCCGGCCAGCATCCGGCTGCCCCGGGTCCGCCGTTCCCTCGGCATCCCCGCCAGCAGGCCGCCGCTGGCCAGGAACACCGGCACCGTGATGCCGGCCTGCCATGCCACCAGCGGGTTCAGATCGGAGGGGGCGAGCAGGAAGAGAACCCCGACCGCCACGATAAATGCGAGGCCGCTTCCCACCCCGATTCTGGGGAGCGGTTCCCGGCGGACGAAGAGCCAGGTTCCCGCGAGGAGGCAGAAGAGAAAGAGGAGCTTCCCGCCGGCGTACACGGCGTAGAGCACCGCGACCTGCTGGGCGTCGGCGGCGCTCAGCTCCTCGAGGGGACGGACCGGCAGGAGGAGGTAGCGGACCCAGAGCGCCGCCAGCGCCAGCGCGACCGCGCCGAAGGACCATGCCCACCACCGGATCCAGGGGCGGCCGCCAGCGCCCCGTCCGAGGAGGAGGCCGAGCGCCAGACAGAGCAGGCTGGCGACGAGCTGGAACTGGATGCCGAGGCTGGCAACCAGCGTCCCAGTCGCTTGTGGGTCGGGCATGCCTTCAATCTACTCGGAACTCGCTCCCGGCTCCCAACCCGCTACTCGCTGGTGGAAACCGGGACGTACAGGGCACTCCCTCGCGACCGGAACTCCTCGGCCTTCTCCGCCATGCCGCGTGCCATCTCCCGGAGATCCTGGGTGATCCGCATCGAGCAGAACTTGGGGCCGCACATCGAGCAGAAGTGGGCGACCTTGGCTCCCTCGGCCGGCAGGGTTTCGTCGTGATAGGCCCGTGCGGTGACCGGGTCGAGGGCGAGATTGAACTGGTCCTCCCAGCGGAACTCGAATCGCGCCCGCGAGAGCGCGTCGTCCCGGGGCCGGGCCCGGGGATGGCCCTTGGCGAGGTCCGCGGCGTGGGCCGCGATCTTGTAGGCGATGACGCCGGCCTTGACGTCGTCCCGGTCGGGGAGCCCGAGGTGCTCCTTGGGCGTGACGTAGCAGAGCATCGCGGTGCCGTACCACCCGATCATCGCGGCGCCGATCGCGCTGGTGATGTGGTCGTAGCCCGGCGCGATGTCGGTGGTGAGCGGCCCCAGGGTGTAGAACGGCGCCTCCTGACACCAGGCCAGCTGCTTCTCCATGTTCTCCCGGATCAGGTGCATCGGTATGTGGCCGGGGCCCTCGTTCATCACCTGGACCTCGTGCTCCCAGGCGATCCGGTTGAGCTCACCCTGGGTCTCGAGCTCGGCGAACTGCGCGGCATCGTTGGCGTCGGCGATGCTGCCGGGGCGCAGGCCGTCCCCCAGCGAAAAGGAGACGTCATAGGCCCGCATGATCTCGCAGATCTCGCGGAACCGGGTATAGAGGAACGATTCCTGGTGGTGAGCCAGGCACCACTTGGCCATGATCGAACCGCCCCGCGACACGATGCCGGTGACCCGGGCGGCGGTCAGGGGGATGTAGCGAAGCAGCACGCCGGCGTGCACCGTGAAGTAATCCACCCCCTGCTCCGCCTGCGCGATCAGGGTGTCCCGGTAGACCTCCCAGGTGAGATCCTCGGGCACGCCGCCCACCTTCTCCAGCGCCTCGTAGATGGGGACGGTGCCAATCGGCACCGCCGAGTTGCGCAGAATCCACTGCCGGGTCGCGTGGATGTTGCGGCCGGTGGAGAGGTCCATCACGGTATCGGCGCCCCACAGGGTGGCCCACCGCAGCTTCTCCACCTCGTCCTCGATCACGCTCTTGACCGCCGAGTTGCCGATGTTGGCGTTGATCTTGACGTGGAAGGCCCGGCCGATGACCATCGGCTCCAGCTCGGGATGATTGATGTTGGCCGGAATGATGGCCCGGCCCCGCGCCACCTCGCTGCGCACGAACTCGGCGGGCATGCCTTCCCGCACGGCCACGAATTCCATCTCCGGGGTGATCTCCCCCCGGCGGGCGTAGTGGAGCTGGGTGATGGGACCCCGGCCCCGGAGCGCGGCGCGTTGCGGTGCGCCCAGCCCGTCATCGCGAGGCAACCCGGTCGCCGTGGCGACCTCGACGTCCCGCGCGGCAATCCAGACCTCCCGCAGCGCCGGCAGCCCGGCGCTGACGTCGTAGCCCTCCGGCCCGCTGGTGTCATAGACCCGAAGC
>DATCXX010000229.1:0-2817 GCA_036565615.1 Gemmatimonadales bacterium
CCTCGTGGGCGACTTCCGATTCGGCGATGGCCTGCGACTGGGTGCCCGCCTCCTGGGTGGCCGCCACGATCGCGTCGAGGGCGCGGGCGGTATCCCCGGAAAGCTCTCCCACATCCTCCACCAGCTGCTCGCCCCGCTCCATCTGGGTGCTGATCCCGGAGACCTCCCGCGAAATGTCGGTGACCAGGCGGCTGGCGTCGGCGCCGGCAGCGGCGCTCTGGAGGGCGAGCTGGCGGATTTCCTCGGCCACCACGGCGAAGCCCCGTCCCGACTCGCCGGCCCGATGCGCTTCGATCGAGGCATTGAGGGCGATCACGTTGGTGAGCTCGGCGAACTCCTGAATCGAGGTGAGGAAGGCCCGAATCCTTCCGGTGGCCGCGCCCAGCGCGGTGACCGAGCGGGAGCTGTCGGCCACGAACGCCTGCACGTGCACCAGGCGGTCCACCGCGACCTCGATCTCCTGCCGGTGCTTGGAGGCCGCCTCCGCGGCGGACGCGCTGACCCGCGCCGCATGGGCCCCGGCCTCGGCCGCCGACTCCGACAGCCGGCCCAGCTCGGCGGTCGCCTCCAGTCCGGTGCGGGCGAAGCTCTCCTGGCTCGAGGCGTCCCGCCGCATGTTCTCCGAGGCGAGCTGGAGCGCCAGTGCCGAGGAGCGGAGCGAATTGGCCGCCCGCGCGAGCGCGTGGATCTGGCCCCCGATCTTCTCGACCGTTTCGAGCAGCGGACGGCGCAGCTCGGCGATCTGAATGGCCGCGGAGACCTGGCCCGCGATGGCCCGCATCGCGGAGCGGTCCCGGGACCGGTAGTGGTGACGCTTGTGGTGCTCGAGCTCGAGCGTGCCGATCACCCGGTCGGCGTAGCGCAGGGGATGGAACGCGATGGTGCGGATGCCGGGATCGGGATACTGGAGGACCGCAGCCCGCAGGGTGTCGTCGATGATCAGCGGCTCGCCCCGGTCGACCACCCGGGCGCGCACCGCCTCCAGCCCGGGGTCGGGGGCGTTGCGAGCCGGCCGGCCCTGCTGCCCCCGATAGGCGAGGGTGAGCTCGGCGTCCCCGGTGCGGTAGATCCGGAAATCGCCCCAGTCCAGCAGCCGGTAGGCCAGCTGCTCGATCTGCTCGAAGGAGGTGCGCAGGCTCAGGTTGCTGGTGATGGTGGCCTGCATGGTGTGGACCTTGTTCAGATCCTCGGCGGAGATCGCCTCCTCCAGGAGGGCGCGGGTCACCAGCCCCGACACCGCGAGCGCCGATGCCACCACGATCCAGCCCGCGGGGGTGAGCTGCGACAGCGCCCAGATGAGGATCGCGGCGCCCAGCAGCGTCATCAAAAACGCGATGATCTCCCAGCGGAGAATGAACAGCCGTTCCTCGATTTCGAGCTTGCCCCGGAGAATCAGGGAGAGGTAGAACAGCACCCGGGTCACGGCAAAGTAGGTGCCGGCCAGGACGACGAAGGGGGCCATGAAGTCGAGCGACAGCGCGGTCGCCCCGCTCACCTGAAGGGCCAGGGCGTAGAATCCGTAGGCCACCGCGAAGCCGAGGGTCTCCCGGCCCGCGTTGACCGCGGCGACCGCGAACGGCTTGCGGGTGAGCAGCAGGTCGGCCAGGAACACGCCGCCCGCCAGGCCCAGCACGGCCACCGACGGAGGGGTGGCCAGCGCCGCGACCAGGGCGGCGATGCCGATCTGGGTCAGATAGGAGAATTTGCTGAGCCGCACCGGGGCGAGCCGGAGCAGAGCCACCGACACCAGCACGACGAGCAGGGAGACCGGCTGGGCGGTCCAGCGGTCGTCCACCACGGCGGTGGTCAGGACCAGGGCCGGACCCGCGATCGATAATCCGCGGGCATAGCGCTGCAACAGCCGGCTTTGCGCGTCCTGCGCCATGGGATCAGAGGAAATAGTCGCCGACCGTGAGGCTGTAGCGATCCGGGTTAGTCACTTTCACGATGGAGCGGAGGAAGTTCCCGTCCGCGCCCCGCTCGGTCAGATCCACCGCGAAGCCGGGCGGCGCCAGGGCGCCGCCGGTGGGATCGATCGCGATCCGGACCACCGGCCGGTTCAGCATCTCCCGGTCGGGGTTGGCCTGGGCCACGATCCCCACCTCGAAGGTATCCAGGATGACGCAGGTCCCGATCGGGTAGATCCCGATCAGGTTGATCAGCGCCTTGACCACCACCGGATCGTAGCCCCGGCGGGGATTGGTCCACATCTCCCGCAGCACCTGGTCGGGCTCGATGGGCACGGTCTGGTAGGCCCGCCGGGTGGTGGCGGCGTCGAAGCCATCGGCGACGGCGACCAGCCGGGAGAAGATTCCCAGGGTCCGGGAGCGAATCGCCCGGGGATACCCGGTGAGGTCGGTCTTCATGTGATGCTCGTGGGCGACCAGGATGGACTTGTAGGGAATCTCCTCGTAGGCCCGGATCCCGAAGAGGGTCATCGCGCCGCGCCAGGGGTGGGCCTGGATCACCCGCCACTCGTCTTCCGCCAGCCCGTGGGTCTTGTTGAGAATCTCGATCGGAATCTTGGCTTTGCCGATGTCGTGCAGCAGGGCGGTCATCCCGAGATCGTAGAGCTGCAGCTTGGTGAGGCCGATCTTCCGGCCCAGCGCAACCGAGAAGATGCAGACGTTGACCGAATGGGTGAAGGTATACTCGTCGTAGTCCCGCAGGGTGGTGAGCCCCATGATCGAGGTCTCGTTGGTGAGGACCTGGTCCACGATCATCTGGACCGCGCGCTTGACCTTCTTGACGCTGCTGGTCCGCCCCATCCGGATGCTGTTGACCACTTCCTTGGTGACCGCCACGCCCTGGGCATAG
>DATCXX010000231.1:0-4938 GCA_036565615.1 Gemmatimonadales bacterium
GGGAAGTTCCAGGGGGTCGAGCGGGTTACCGCCCGGGGCCGCCACCCGCCCCTGGTCCGATGACAAACTGACACGGCGGGCGTCCTCCCGGCGTGTCACACCCACCCGCTCCGCCGCCCCCTGCCGGTCCTAACTTCTTCCAAATCCATACGCTGTAGCAGCTTCCCTGAGGGCACCGTCCTTGCCTCCGTGTCTCCGTGCCTCCTTCCCGGAGATCCGAGATGCGCCGCCACCTGGTACCCACCTTGATTCTGCTCGCCTGCGTCGCGCTGGGGTGGGAGATCGGCGGGGCCGACCGATTCGCCACGAGTTCCTTCGAGGCCAGAGAGGCGGACCGACTGCGACTCCACTTTGCCGAGGTGGAGCGGGAGATGTTGTCCCGCGACATCTCGAGCCTCACCAGGGCACAGCGGGCGGCCCGCGCCGAACAGATCCGTCAGCTCCGCCGCTACGCCGCCCAGGGCGCCTTCCCCCGCAATACTTGGCATCCCGGGCAGCGAGTGCCGTACTTCCGCGATGCGCGGGGGAATCTGTGCGCCATGGCGTTTCTCATCGCGGCGTCGGGGCGGGGAGACCTGGTGGATCACATCGCCCGGACCCGCAACTACGCCTTCATTCCGGACCTGGTGGACGTGGCCGGCCTGGCCAAGTGGCTCGAGCAGCATGGTCTGAGCGTTGCGGAAGCCGCGCGGATCCAGCCCTCCTACGATGACTGGCCCTGTTGCGTCATCGACGATCCTCCGGTCCGGAAGCCGAGCGCCGGCTACGTCGCGGCATCGGCCGGGGCCAGCACCCTGTCGGCGCTGTCGATCGCCTGGAACGCTCGTTCGGCCGACCGGGTCGCGGTGCAGCGATGGAAAGGATTCCTCGGCGCCGGCGTCGGGGGCGCGAACCTGGTGCTCGGCTTGAGCAAGCTGGGCAGCGATGGCTGGGAGAATCAGACCGCGGCCATCTGGAACATCGCGATCGGCGCGACCGCGGGATTCCTCGGCATCCGCGCCCTGACGGCCAGACCGGATGCGGTGTCGACCGCTCCGGCCCGGCTCACCCTCACACCGATGGCGTCGGCCGGGTCTCGGCCGGCCTTCGGCGTGGCCGGGCGGCTTCGCTTCTAGCCGGCAGCTACTAGAACGCTTTGAAGTGCTCGAAGGGCTGCCGGCAGGCGTGACAGACGTGGAGTGACTTGCAGGCCGTGGCGCCAAACTCGCTGGCGGTGGTGGTGTTGGAGGATCCGCAGTAGGGACACTCGACCCTGCGCACCGTGGGTCCCAGCGGGACCGGCGGTGCGTGCCCGACCACATGCGGCGGCGCGATGCCATAGGCGCGGAGCTTTTCCCGCGCGGCACTCGACATCCAGTCGGTAGTCCAGGCCGGAGCATAGACGGTGGTGATCGTGACCTCCCGGAAGCCGCCGGCTGCGAGAGCCGCGCGGATGTCCTCCTCGATGACCTGCATCGCCGGACAGCCGGTGTAGGTGGGCGTGATAGTCACGGTGACGGCGTCCCCGGTCACCACGATCCCGCGCACGACTCCGAGTTCAACTACAGAAAGAACAGGGACCTCGGGATCCATGACACCCTGCAGGATCTCCAGTGCGCGGTCAGTCCCGTTGACCGTTGACCGTTGACCGTTGACGCTGTTCATGCCGTTCACCACTTCGCTCCCGGATGGGAACGGGCCACGATCTGCATCTCCGCCAGCATGTGCCCGAGGTGCTCGGTGTGCCGGCCCATCCTTCCACCGGTCATCCGCATCGGGCCGGACGGGATGGCCAGCGTGGCTCGGCCGAGCAGCTCCCCCACCATCGACTCCCAGGGCGCGCGAAGCGTCTCCGGATCGGGCGCCACGCCCGCGGCGCGGAGCCCGGCATCCACCTCGTTCTGCCAGAAGAACTCACCGGTCCAGGGCCAGAGCTCGTCCAGCGAGGTTTGAATCCGGCGGTGGCTTTCCTCGGTGCCGTCGCCCAGCCGGACCACCCATTCGCTGCTGTGACGGAGGTGGTAGCGGGTTTCCTTGTGGGCCTTGGCGGCCAGCCCGGCCAGCTCGGAATGGCCGGAGCGAGCCAGCGCCTCGAGATGGTGGAAGCTCCAGGCGTCGAACAGGAATTGCCGCAGGATGGTGAACCCGAAGTCTCCCCGCGGGAGCTCGAGGATCTGGAGGTTGGTGAACCGATTCTCGTCCCGCCAGTAGGCCAGCGCGTCCTCGTCCCTGCCCTGTCCCTCCAGCCGACCGGCGAGCCGGAGGAACAGCGTGGCCTGACCCAGCAGGTCGAGCGAGATGTTCGCGAGGGCGATGTCCTCCTCCAGCACCGGCCCGTGCCCGCACCACTCCGAGTTGCGGTGCCCCAGCACCAGCCGGTCGTCGCCGAGCCGCAGGAGGTATTCGACCAGGGCTTCCTGCTCACCGCTCACGTCTCACCTCTCACTTCATTCCCCGTGGCACTTTGTAAAACTGCGGATGCCGGTACGGCTTGTCGTTCCCCGGATCGAAGAACGGTCCCGCTTCCTCCGGGCTCGACGCGGTGATGGCGGCGCTCGGCACCACCCAGATGCTCACCGCTTCGCCGCGCCGGGTGTACACGTCGCGGGCGTTCTGGAGCGCCACCTCGGCGTCGGGAGCGTGCAGGCTGCCCGCGTGCTCGTGCGGCGCCCCGCCGGGCGGCTGGGTGAAGACTTCCCATAGCGGCCAGTCATGGGTGGTCACGCGGCGGTCCTCTTGTGATGCTTGGCGGCATACCCGGCTGCCGCGTCGCGGACCCAGGCGCCCTCGGCGTGGGCCTGGTTGCGGGCGGCGAGCCGCTCCCTGTTGCAAGGCCCGTTGCCGGTGATCACCTGGTGGAACTCATCCCAGTCGATCGGCCCGGAAATCCAGTCCCCGGTCTTCTCGTCCTGGGTCATCAGCGGGTCGGGAATGGTGAGGCCGATGGCCGAGGCCTGGGGCACGGTCAGATTGATGAACCGCTGGCGCAGCTCGTCGTTCCCCTTCTGCTTCACTTTCCAGCGGAGCAGCTCGGCGCTGTTGGGGCTGTCCTTGTCGCTGGGGCCGAACATCATGAGCGAAGGCCACCACCAGCGATTCAGGGCATCCTGGGCCATCTCCTTCTGGGCCGGCGTACCGGCCGAGAGGGTGGCCATGATTTCGTATCCCTGACGCTTGTGGAAGTTCTCTTCCTTGCAGATCCGGATCATCGCCCGGGCGTAGGGACCGTAGGAGGCCTTGGCCAGCATGGTCTGGTTGACGATCGCGGCGCCATCCACCAGCCAGCCGATGGCTCCCATATCGGCCCAGGTGAGGGTGGGGTAGTTGAAGATGCTGGAGTACTTGGCGGTTCCCGCCAGCAGCTGATCGATCAGCTGTTCCCGGCTGGTGCCCAGGGTTTCGGTGCCGCAGTAGATGTAGAGTCCGTGGCCCGCCTCGTCCTGCACCTTGGCGAGCAGGGAAAGCTTGCGGCGCAGCGAAGGCGCCCGGGTGATCCAGTTCCCTTCCGGGAGCATGCCCACGACTTCGGAATGGGCGTGCTGGGACATCATCCGGGTCAGCTGCTTCCGGTAGCGTTCCGGCATCCAGTCCTTGGGCTCGATGGTCTCGCCCCGGGCAATCCTGGCTTCGAACTCGGCTTCCATGGCGGTACGTCCTCCAATCCGCTTGCTCGGCAACCACTTAGACCTCGGAATAAATATACCACGCCGCCCCTCGTATATTTGGGGCCGAATCCCCTGTCATCCGACAAGGATCGGCTCCCGTGACCCAGCCTCCGTTCTATTCCTCGGTGCTCAACGCGGGCACCGTTCACACCGCCGTGGTGGACGGGGTCGCCACCGTCCGGTTTGCCCATCCCAAGGGCAACTCGCTGCCGGGCGCGCTCCTCGCCCGGCTGGCAGAGACCATCGCGCTCATGGGCCAGGAGCCGGCCGCGCGGGTGATCGTGCTTCGGAGCGAAGGCAACGGCCCGTTCTGCGCGGGGGCTTCGTTCGACGAGTTCAAGGCGGTGAAGGACCCGGCCGGCGGGAGGCAGTTCTTCTCCGGATTCGCCAAGGTCATTCTGGCGATGGTGCGGAGCCCCAAATTCATCGTGACCCGGGTCCACGGAAAGACCGCAGGCGGCGGGGTCGGGCTGGTCGCGGCATCGGACTATGCCATCGGGGTGCAGGGCGCCTCGCTCAAGCTGAGCGAGCTCGCGCTGGGGATCGGACCCTTCGTCGTGGGGCCGGTGATCGAGAAGAAGATCGGCCTGGCGGCGTACGGCGCGATGGCCATCGACGCCGACTGGCGCAGCGCGGCCTGGGCCGAGCGGCATGGGCTGTATGCCGAGGTGCTGGAGACGGTGCCGGCCCTGGATCACCGGGTGGATGAGTTCGCCGGGAAGCTGGCCGGGTACGACCCCGAGGCCACCCGTCGGCTGAAGGAAGTCCTCTGGGAAGGGACCGATGGGTGGCCCGAGCTGCTCGGCGCGCGGGCCGATATCAGCGGGACCCTGGTGCTGTCGGACTATACCCGGAAGGCCATCGCCGGTTAGCAGAGCAGGACGAGATGCCTCTTCGGCTCGCACTGATCGCCGGTTCCGTCAGCGGGCTGGCAGCCGGGCTGGTCTTCGCCACGGCCCATGCCCTGCTCATCGTGCCGATATGGAACCGCATGGCGTTCGGCCTCACCTCTGCTGCGGTCGCGGGACTCGTTGCCGGGTGGGCTTTCGTTGAGCTCGGCTTCGGCCGCGCGCCGGCGGACCAACCCCGGTCATGGTCAGCTTCTGCAGCCGCCGGCCTCCGTTTCGGGGCACTCCTCTGGCTCGCCGTCGTGCCGGTGACGCTCGCCGACACGGCGCTTCGACTTGCCGGCCTCGCCCCGCGGTTCGAGCTGCTGGCCGTCGTCGTCGCGGTTTGCCTCGCCCTCACGGGGGGCGCGCTCCTCGGCTGGCGGCTGGGGGGGACGCGCCGCGCG
>DATCXX010000258.1:0-6621 GCA_036565615.1 Gemmatimonadales bacterium
TCCCGCTCCCCGCTATCCGCTATCCGCTATCCGCTATCCACTCATAGCTCGAGAATCGTCAGGTTGCGATTGGTAAACACGCAGATCTCCGCCGCGATCTCCAGCGACCGCTGCACCACCTCGCGGGCCGAGACCGCCGGATCGGGCGCCAGGGCGCGGGCGGCGGCCAGGGCGTAGTTGCCCCCGGAGCCCACCGCGATCAGCCCGTCGTCCGCCTCGATCAGCTCTCCGGTGCCGCTCAGCAGAAAGCTGTGCTCCAGGTCGGCCACCACCAGCAGCGCCTCCAGCCGCCGCAGCACCCGGTCGCTCCGCCAGTCCTTGGCCAGCTCGACCGCCGCGCGGGGCAGGTTGCCGGGATAGCGGTCCAGCTTCTCCTCGAACCGCTCGAAGAGATTGAGCGCGTCGGCCACCGAGCCCGCGAAGCCGGTGAGCACCTTCCCGCCCCGGAGCGAGCGCACCTTGTTGGCGGTGGATTTGACGATGGTATCGCCGATGCTGACCTGGCCGTCGCCGCCCAGCGCGACCCGGCCGGCCTTCCTGACGACGAGAATCGTTGTTCCGTGAAACACCATAGTGTGCTGAGTGGTCAGTGCTCAGTGGTCAGTGATCAGCGATGAAGCCTTCCACCCTGACCACTGACCCCTGACCACTGATCACCCTCCTCTCGGGTGTGCCTGCCGATAAACCTGTTTGAGCCGCTCCACGCTGGTGTGGGTGTAGATCTGGGTGGTGCTGAGCGAGGCGTGGCCCAGCAGCTCCTGCACCGCGCGGAGATCCGCCCCCGCGTCCATCAGGTGGGTCGCGAAGGTGTGCCGGAGCGAGTGCACCCGTTGCCCTTCCGCTCCGATGGCGTCGAACAGCCGGTGCATCCGGCGCTGGATCGTCGCCACCCCCAGCCGGCCCCCGCTCCGGTTCAGGAACACCGCCATGCGATCGGCTCCGGGGCGCCGCACCACCGCCTCGCGGGCGAGAAGATAGCGCCGGAGCGCGATCACCGCCCGCCGCCCCACCGGCACGATCCGTTCCTTGCGTCCCTTGCCCCGCACTTTCACCTGGTCGCTCAGCAGATCGAGCGTGCCGATGTCGATGCCGGCGAGCTCCGACAGCCGGAGCCCGCTGGAGTAGAACAGCTCCAGCATGGCGAGATCGCGGAGCGCGGTGAACTCGCCTTCAGCCGCCTTCGCCTCGGCGTGGGCGAACAGCGCATCCATTTCGTCCCGGCGAAGATGGGTCGGCAGCCGCTTGTCCAGCCGGGGCATCCGGGCCGAGCGCGCCACCGCGTTGGCCACGCCGTGGTGCACCTGGAGATAGCGGTAGAACGACCGCACCGCCGACAGCGCCCGCGCCGCCGAGCGCCGGGCCAGTCCCTTGCGCTCGTGCTCCCCGAGAAAGCCCCGCACTCCCAGCCGGTCCACCGTCTCCCAGGTCCACCCGCCGGCATAGTAGCGATTGCAGAAGGTGCTGAAGGCCTCCAGGTCCCGACGGTAGGCCTTGATGGTGTTGGGCGACTGGTCGCGTTCTTTCTCGAGATGCAGCAGGAACTCCTCCACCCGACTTTGCGTCTTTGCCTCTTTGCGTCCTTGCGTCCTCACAGTGAGCTCATCCACTCGCGGAACGTCGCCAGCGCCCGCTCCACCAGCGCCCCCCGCTTGTCGGCCTTCTTCACCTTGCCGGGGAGCGGATCCAGCAGCCCGAAATTGGCGTTCATCGGCTGGAAGTGCTTCGGATCGGCCTCCCGGAGATAGCGCAGCAGCCCGCCCAGCATGGTGGTGGGCGGCGGCACCGCGATCTCCCGCCCGGTGAGCCGACGATGCAGGTTGATCCCGGCCAGAATCCCGGTGCCCAGCGACTCGGTGTAGCCCTCGACGCCGGTGAGCTGCCCCGCAAAGAACACCGGCGCCCCTTCCCGGGTGGCGAGGCCCGGCCCCAGGCTCTGGGGACTGTTGATGTAGGCGTTGCGGTGAATGCTGCCGTAGCGCAGGAACTCGGCGGCGGCGAGCCCCGGAATGCCGCGAAACACCTTCTGCTGCTCCGGAATCCGGAGCCGGGTCTGGAAGCCGACCATGTTCCACATCTGGCCGGCCTTGTCCTCCCGGCGAAGCTGCACCACGGCGTGGGGTTCCCGTCCCGATCGCGGATCGGGCAGCCCGACCGGCTTCATCGGCCCGAAGCGGAGGGTCTCCGGTCCCCGCCGGGCCATTTCCTCCACCGGAAGGCATCCCTCGAAGTAGGGCACCTCGTCGAAGTCGTGACCTTGGTACTGGTCGGCCGCGGTGAGCGCCGCGATGAAGCCCTCGTATTCCTCCCGGGAGAGCGGCGCGTTCAGATAATCGTCGCCGTCGCCCTTGGCGTACCGGGAGAGGCGGTACAACCGGTCGTGGTCGAGCGATTCGTCGCTCACGATCGGCGCGATCGAGTCGTAGAAGGCCAGCGCCGTGGTCCCCAGGCGGGCGGAGATCGAGGTGGCGAGCGACTCGGAGGTGAGCGGACCGGTGGCGACGATCCCCGGCGCCGGCAGCTCGGTCGCCTCACCGGTGCGGACGGTGATCCCCGGGTGAGCCCGGATCCGGGCGTCGACCGCCTCGGAAAACACCTGGCGGTCCACCACCAGCGCGGAGCCTCCGGGGACCCGGGCCAGGTCGGCGCACTCGAGCAGGAGACTGCCCAGCATCCGGAGCTCGGCCTTGAGCAGGCCGTGGGCGTTGACCAGCTCGACCGATTTGAAGGAGTTGCTGCAGACCAGCTCGGCCAGTCGGCCGGTCTGGTGCGCCGGCGTGGTCACCGCGGGACGCATCTCGTGGAGGGTCACCGCGACGCCGCGATTCGCCAGGGCCCAGGCGGCTTCCGAGCCGGCCAGCCCCCCTCCCACCACCACGGCGGACAACTGAGTCATCGGGGAAAGATAGGCGAACTCCACGGATTTGAGCTCCACGTGGCTTGTGTCCCGCGCGAGGTACAACCCTGTTGCTGCACGCGGTATCTTTGTTTTGCGGCAACCTGCAAGAGGCGATATGACATACCGACATCCGCGACGCGCCCTGCTGGCCCTGGTGGCGTGCTGTGCCCTGCTCCCCGCCGGGCTGGCCGCCCAATCGGCCCCGGCCGATCCCTTCCAATGGCTCGAAGAGGTCGAGGGCCAGCGGGCCATGGAATGGGTCCGCGCCAAGAACGCGGCCACGGTCGCCGCGCTCGGCAACACTCCGATCTATCAGCCTCTGTTCGAGCGGGCCAGGCGCATCCTCGACTCGAAGGACAAGATCGCGTTTCCCTCGATCAAGGGGGACATGATCTACAACTTCTGGCAGGATGCCGAGCATGAACGGGGCATCTGGCGGAGAACCACCTCGGCCGATTACCTGACCGGCAACCCGTCGTGGGAGACGGTGCTCGACCTGGACGCGCTGGCGAAGCAAGAGGGCGTGCCCTGGTCCTTCGGCGGCGCCGACTGTTTCGAGCCGGCCAACCAGCGCTGCCTGGTCTCGCTCTCGCGGGGCGGATCGGACGCCGCCGAAACCCGCGAGCTCGATCTGACGACCAAGGCATTCGTGGCGGACGGCTTCCGCGTCCCCGAGGCGAAATCCACCCTGGGGTGGGTGGACCAGAACACGATTCTGGTGGGCACCGATTTCGGCCCCGGAAGCATGACGACCTCGGGATACCCGAGGGTCATCAAGCTCTGGCGGCGGGGCACCCCGCTCGCCTCCGCGGAGAAGATCATGGAGGTGCCCCCCGACCACGTCTGGGCGTTCGTCTCCAGCGACGATGCCGGCGGCCGGCGCTACGTCCGGATCTTCGACGGGACCAATTTCTACGAGGGGACCCAATACCTCTTCGAGAAGGGCAAGCTGATCAAGCTGGACATCCCGAAGGATGCGGATCTCTACCTGGTCCGCGACCGGATGGTCGTCTACGTGCGCGATCCCTGGCAGGTCGGGGGAACGACCTGGACCACCGGCTCCCTGGTGGCCGCGTCAGTCGATGCATTCCTCGCAGGGTCGCCCCGCTTTTCGCTGGTCATGCAGCCGGGTCCGAGGGAGACCATCAACGCCATCCATCCCACCCGCGATTACCTCCTGCTCAACGTGCTGAACAACGTGCGCGGGGAGCTGCGCCAGTACCGCTATGAGAATGGCGCCTGGACCTTCACCAAGGTGCCGGCACCGGATCTCGGCAGCATCAACTTTGTGGGAGCCACGCCGTCCTCGAACCGGTTCTTCTTCGCCTATGCCAATTTCGTCCAGCCCACCACCCTGTACCTGGCCGGGGAGGACGGCAAGATCTCCGAGGTGAAGCGGCTCCCGGCCATGTTCGACGCCGCGGGCTTGAAGGTCGAGCAGCTGGAGGCCACTTCGAAGGATGGAACCCGGATTCCGTTCTTCGTCGTGGCGCGCGAGGGTCTGCCGCGGGACGGCAACAACCCCACCCTGCTCTACGCCTATGGCGGGTTCGAGATCCCCTCGACCGCGAACTACAACAGCATCGTCGGGGCCGCGTGGCTGGAGCGCGGCGGGGTGTACGTGGTGGCGAACATCCGGGGTGGCGGGGAATTCGGGCCCCAGTGGCATCGCGCGGGTCTCAAGGAACATCGGCAGCGGGTCTACGACGATTTTACCGCCGTCGCCGAGGAATTGATCAGGCAGAAGATCACCTCGGCCGAACGGCTCGGGATCATGGGCGGCAGCAATGGAGGACTGCTGGTCGGGGTCGCGTTCACCCAGCGGCCCGAGCTCTACAAGGCGGTCGTGGTCCAGGTGCCCCTGCTCGACATGCGGCGCTACAACCAGCTGCTGGCCGGCGCGAGCTGGATGGCGGAGTACGGCGATCCCGACAAGCCGGAGGAGTGGGCCTACCTCTCGAAGTACTCACCCTACCACAACCTCAAGCCCGGGACGAAATATCCACTGGTGATGTTCACCACCACGACCCGCGACGACCGGGTGCATCCCGGCCATGCGCGCAAGATGGCGGCCAAGATGGAATCGATGGGGCTGCCGTTCTACTACTTCGAAAACACCGAGGGGGGGCATGGCGCGGGGGTCACCAGCGAGCAGCGGGCAAAAATGCTGGCGCTGACCTATGCCTATCTCTGGCAGCAGCTGGGCGGCAAGCCGATCATGTGAGCGGCGACCCAGCCGGTTCCGGTTTCCGGAACCCGGACCAGGGCGAACGCACCGAAGCGGCCGAGCACCTCTCCCATGGCGGCTGCGGTCAACCGCTCGACCGCGGGCGCCCGATCCCCCGGCAATTCGCGCAGCACGGTGCCGGCGTCGAGCCGGGTACGAAGGAGCGGGTGGGCGACGCCGGTCAGAGCCTGGGGGTCCAGATAGCCGGTGGATTCGTCGGGGAGCAGCACCCTGAGGGCGCCCTGCGAAGCCGCGATCACCCGGGCCAGCCCGCCTCGCTCGATCCGGAGCAGCGTGTCGGCGTCGCGACCCGGCCCGTTCCGGAGCACCGCTTCGCGCGCCGTCACCCGCACCCACTGGTGCCACTCCTCGGGCGGCCGGCTCGGCGTCGGCGGCCTGGGATCGTCCGGCGCGAGGAAGGGAAACGGATCCACCGGACCATTGTCGTAGATCCCGAAGTGCAGGTGCGGCGGCGTGGTCCTCGCATTGCCGGTGTTGCCGATGTACCCCAGGGTATCTCCGACTCGAACCTGGGCATCGCCCTCCAGCGCCCAGCGATCGAGGTGGGCATAGTAGAGGTTCCGGCGCCCGTCGGTCAGCCAGACCACGTTCCCACCCAGCGGGTTGGTGCCCGGACGGGCGTAGCCGTCGACCAGGGCGACCACCGCAGTGCCCCGGGGCGCGAAGATGTCGAGGCCGTGATGACGCCGCCGGCCCGCGTCCCGGTCCACCCCGAAGCGGCTCTTCACCGCCTTCACGTCGAGTCCAGGCACCGGAAACCCGAGCGAGGCCTCGGTCCGTTGCACCAGCGTCCAGCGCCCGCCCCGCAGCAGCTCCGGCTGGAGCCGCAGGATGTACACCCCGTCGCGCCGCACCTGGTAGCGGAGCGCGGTGGAATCCTCTTCCAGGCTGGCCACCCGCGACGGGGGATTGGTGTCCCGCACCGAGAAGAGATCGAGGAATACCCGGGCCGGGCGCGCGGCATCGAAGCGCAGCTCGATGGCGAGCATCCGCCCGCGGCGGAGCTCGAACCGCCACGCCACCGCGCCCGGAGCGTCGGGCGGGAAATACCCGGTTTCCTCGAAGGGAGTGCGTGCGGCGGCGGCACCGGCAAGCGCGGCCTCACCGGCGCGAACCCAGTCCCGTCCCAGCGCGGTCTGGTCGAGCCCGCTCTCCCGGAGGCGGCCGAGGTATTCCTCGTAGGGCGACTCGGAATGGAGCAAGTCGCTGATCCGCTCCTCCACCCCGCAGGACAACGCGAAGAAGAGGGGCAGCAGGAGGACCGCGGCGGGGTGACGCTGCTGAAGGGCCCGCATGGGTGGGACCTACGTAGCCAGACGCCGTCCGGCTTCAGCCACCCGGGCCGCGACCGCATCGGGAGAGCCGGAAGCCGGAATGGTCAGCGCGGCTTTGCGGTACCAGCCCTCCCGAGCCTTCAACATGCCGGTGAGCCGGGCGACCGGATCGCCGCCGGCGATCAGGGGCCGGGTTGCATCTC
>DATCXX010000279.1:0-4189 GCA_036565615.1 Gemmatimonadales bacterium
CCAGCCGGTTCGAGGCGGGCGGGGAGGCCGGCGTACCGGCCGCCCCGGTGCTCCGGGTGGAAGCGGACCGCGCGGCCGAGCGCACCAGCTCGGGGGAAATCCCTACCTCGGCACCGAGGGCCTCCACGCCGCCGATCGTCATGGCGCCCGCGCCGGTGGGATTGCTGGCCTCGAGCAGGGCCGCGCGCTTGACGATTTCCACCGCCTCCTCGGAGCGGTATTTCCGCCGGGGCGGAATCCCGCGAAGCTCCTCGAGCAGGCCGGCCGGCGACTCGGTGCGCTGATCCTGGCGGATGGCGAGGGCGCGGACCAGGGCCGCTTCGACCGCGGCGCCGCTCGGCGCCAGCCGGGAGCGGTGCAGGGCCGAGGCTTCGAGGAAGCGGCCGGCGCGCACCGCGTCCTCGGTGGGCCAGCGGCCCGGCACGTCGCCCACCAGCATCTCGTAGATCACCACCGCGAGGCTGTAGACGTCGGTGCGGACGTCGAGGTCGGTCATCCCCGCCGCCTGCTCCGGGCTCATGTAGCCGGGGGTGCCCAAGGAGAACCCGGTCCGGGTCAGATGCTGCGCTTCGGAGGCCGAGCTCACCGCTTTGGCGATCCCGAAGTCGCCCACGATCGGGTGCCCCTGGGAGAAGAGGATGTTCTCCGGCTTGATGTCCCGGTGGAGAATCCCCATCCCGTGGGCGTAGCTCAGCGCATCGGCCACCGGCCCGGCGACGGCGAGGGCGCGGGGCAGGTCGAGGTGGCCCCGGTCCAGGAGCTGCTGCCGGAGCGAGCCGCCGCTGATGTAGGGCATTACGTAGTAGAGGAACTCGCCGGCTTCGCCCGAATCGTGCAGCGGCAGGATGTGGGGGTGGGTCAGCTGGGCGACGATCTGGATCTCCTTGAGAAACCGCTCCGCCCCAATCGTCGCGGAGAGCTCCGAACGCAGGACCTTGAGCGCCACCACCCGCTGGTGCTTCCGGTCATGGGCGAGATACACCGTCGCCATGCCGCCGCGGCCCAGGAGCTCGCGGAGCTCATAGCGTTTCTCGAGAGCGGCGGCGAGCTCCGCCGGGATATCGGTGGGCACGGAGGGAATATGACACCAAAATCCGGCCCGTGCTGTACTTCCGGAGCCAAGCTGATAGTGTTGGACCAGGATGGAATCGTCTCGAGCGACTCAGGTCTGTCTGTTCCTGCTGGGGAGCGTGGTCGCTCCCTGCACCGGCGCGGCGCAACGCCCGGATGATGGGCAGTGGGTCATGCCGGGCAGGGATTACGCCTCGACCCGCTACAGCGGCCTGACCCAGCTCTCCCCGGCCAACGTGGCCCGGCTCCGGCCGGTGTGGAACTTCTCCACCGGCGTCCTGCGGGGGCACGAAGGTCAGCCTCTGGTCGTGAACAACACGATGTACGTGGTGACTCCCTATCCCAACGTTCTCTACGCCTTCGATCTGACCCAGCCCGATTATCCGCTCAAATGGAAATACCGGCCCATGGTGGACCCGAACGCCCTGGGGATGGCGTGCTGCGATGCCATCAATCGGGGGGCGTTCCATGCCGACGGCAAGATCGTCTACAACCTCCTCGATGGTCATACCGTCGCCGTGGACGCCGCCACCGGCCGGGAGCTCTGGAACGTGAAAGTCGCCGATCTCTCCGAGGGAGAAACCACCCCGATGGCGCCGATGGTGGTGCGCAACCGGGTCCTGGTGGGACCTTCGGGAGGGGAGTTCGGCATTCACGGATGGATCAAGGCGCTGGACCTGGCGAGCGGCAGCCTGGCCTGGATGGCCCGCAACGTCGGCCCGGACCGCGACATCCTGGCTCGCCCCGGGACGTTCAAGCCGTTCTACGATCGCGGCACGGATCTGGGTCTTTCCACCTGGTCCGGCGATACCTGGAAGATCGGCGGAGCGCCGGTCTGGGGCTGGCTGTCCTACGACGCCGAGCTCGACCTGGTGTATTACGGAGTCGGCAATCCCGGCCCCTACAATCCCGAGCAGCGGCTGGGGGACAACAAGTGGACCAACAGCGTCCTGGCCCGGCGCCCGGGTGACGGCTCCCTGATCTGGGCCTATCAGTTCACTCCCCACGACAATTGGGATTACGACGCGAACGCCGAAATGATCCTGGTCGACCTCGCCATCAAGGGCAGGGTGCGCAAGGTGCTGGTGCATTTCGACAAGAACGGCTTTGCCTACACTATCGATCGCACCAACGGCGAGGTGCTGGTCGCCGAGCCGTACGGGCACGTCAACTGGGCCCGCCGCATCGATCTCACCTCGGGCCGGCCGGTGATCGACTCCGCCAAATTCACCGGATCGACCCGGGCAAACGTGAAGTACATCTGTCCCAGCCTCGAGGGCGGGAAGAGTCCGGTGTCTCCCGCAGCGTACTCCCCTCGGACCGGCTGGTTCTATGTCTCGACCGTCAACCTCTGCATGGACTTCAACGCGGAGCAGCGGGCCCGGATCCGGGGAACTCCCTTCATCGGGGCGAGCACACCCTATGTCGCGGGACCGGGTGGGCACATGGGCGGATTCATGGCCTGGGACGCGGCGACCGGACGGAAGGTCTGGGAGATCAAGGAGAAGTATCCGGTCTGGAGCGGCGTGGTGGTGACCGCGGGGGACCTGGCGTTCTATGGCACCCTGGACGGCTGGCTCAAGGCGGTGAACGCGCGCACCGGCGCGCCGCTCTGGAAATTCAAAGTCGGGTCGGGCATCGTGGGCGCGCCAATCACGTACCGCGGCCCCGACGGCCGCCAGTACCTGGCGGTCTACTCGGGCATCGGCGGGGACTGGGCGCTGCTGTCCGGAGACGTGCGCTCCGACGATCCCACCGATGTGCGGGATCCGGCCGACTTCATCCGCGACCTGGGCCGCTATACCAGCGGCGGCGGCATGGTCTGGGTCTTCGCCCTGTGAAACTCCTGGGGCTGGTGGCACTGGCGTTTGCCGCCGGGTGCGGCGCCAAGCAGTCCGGCGGTGCAATGATCGCCGATTCGGCGGCGGCTCCTCCCTCGGTGCGCTACGACCAGCACATCCTGGCCGGCGGAACGGCCCCGCCCGGAGCGAGCGAGTCGAATCCGTTCGCCGGAGACGAGAAGTCGGCGGCGGAGGGGAAGCTGCTCTTCAGCTCGATGAACTGCGACGGATGCCATGGGGGCGGAGAAGGCTGGGCCGCGCCGAGCCTCTCGGACGGCCGCTGGCGCTACGGCGGGAGCGACGCGGCGCTGTTTCAGTCGATCTACTACGGCCGGCCCAAGGGCATGCCCGCCTTCGGAGGATTGTTGTCGACACCGATCATCTGGAAGCTGGTGACCTACGTGCGGTCCCTTCCCGTTCCCAGGGCGGTGCCGACCCAGGCGTGGTGATGCCCAGTCAGCTGGGAGGCGGGGCGGAGCTCCGGAGGCGGGGAATCGCGTCGCTCACTTGCCGACCCGAACCACCAGGCTCTTGCCAGCCCAGTCGGCAGGTCGCAGGTTCGCGACCCGCTTCATGATCCGCCGCCCATTCTCCGGCCACACCACTTCAACGTCTACCGACGCCAGGTCGGCCAGGCCGAAATGCACCGGCATCTCGTTCTGCGCGTTGTAGCCCGAGCCGGTATCCACCAGGCGAGTGCCGAGCCGGCGGCGGGTCCCGGCGGCAAACAGATGCACCTCGGCCCCGGCGCGGGTGGCGCGGCCCCGGGCGTCGAGCACGCGGATACTCAGGGAACGCGCCGCCGCTTCCGGGGGAAGCTGGTTCCGGAGCAAGGCGACCGTGCCGGGAGCGGCCGCGCCGGTGAGCGCGAGGTCGAGATCACCGTCGCCATCGAGATCGGCCCACTGCACCCCGTGATCCGCCTGGAGCGCGGCAAGGCTGTCCGGCGTGACGTCGGCATAGCGTGACCCGGCGTGGCGATAGAGAAAGTCGCGGTAGCTGACCCCGCCGGTGACGGTGCCGTTCACGTAGAGGTCGAGTCGGCCGTCGTGATCCACGTCCCCAAAGGCGCAGGCGTCGGACCGGGCGTCCAGATCGATCCCCCAGGCAGCCGAGACATCCTCGAACCGCCCGCCGCGATTGAGCAGGAGCCCGTTCTTCCCGTAGTTGGCCGCGAAGAGGTCGAGCCGTCCGTCACCGTCCACATCGGCAGCACAGGGCCGAACGGTTCCGTTGCCGGGGTCGTCCGGCCGGCGCCCTCCCCACGCCACGCCCGC
>DATCXX010000303.1:0-2986 GCA_036565615.1 Gemmatimonadales bacterium
TCGCCCGGCAGCCCGAAGCCAGCGGCGAGATCCGCGGCGCGGCGCTGCTCTTCGCGGTGCTGCTCGAGGGCGCGACGATTATCGCGATGGTGTTCGCGTTGCTGTTCAAGCTGATCAAGTAGACGCGAGGACGCGGAGGACGCGGAGAACGCGGAGGACGCGAAAAAGGCGCAAAGGCGCAAAGGAACAGCATGCATATAGGACTGTTGCTCGCGATCCAGGAAGGGGAGCACGCCGCTTCGGCGGGTCCGACGTCGCCCTTCGAGGTGAACTTCGGGCTCTTCTTCTGGACCTGGTTCGTCTTCGGGATCCTGCTCTTCGTGCTCTGGAAATTCGCCTGGCCGGGGATTCTCAAGACCACGGTGGAGCGGGAGAACAAGATCAAGGCCCAGCTGGCGGACGCCGAGCGCTTGAACAGTGAAGCCAAGGCCGCCGTGGCCTCGGCGGAGAAGCTTCAAGCTGAAGCCCGCGCCTCGGCGCAATCGATGCTGGCCGAGGCCAAGGGGGCGCTGGAGAAGGAGCGCGTCGCCGCGGTGGACAAGGTGCGGGCCGAGCAGGACGCGGTGGTGGAGCGGGCCCGGCGGGACATCGCCTCCGAGCGGGACAAGGCCATTTCCGAGCTGCGCCGGGAAGCGGTGGACCTGGCCATCGGCGCCGCGGCCAAGGTCATCGGCCGCCGGCTGGACAGCGACGCCGACAAGCAGATCGTGCTCGACTACCTCGGGAAGGTGGAAACCCATTGAGGGCGCCCACCATCGCGCGGAACTACGCCGAGGTGCTGTACACCCTGGGCGAGAAGAGCGGACGGACCGAGGCATACGCCCGCCTGCTCGACGCGCTGGCCGGGGCGGTGGAGACTTCGCCCGAGGCCCAGGCGGTGCTGATGTCGCCCAAAGTCACCAAGGCGCGGAAGGCGGAGCTGCTGGCGGCGGCTCTGCCCGACGCGCCGGCCGAGCTGCTGCATTTTCTGAAGGCGGTGGTGGTGCGGGGCCGCCAGCTCGCGTTGTCGGAAATCGCCCGGCAGTATGCCGCGCTGGTGGACGTGAAACACAACCGGGTCCGGGCCGGGATCACCCTGGCCCGCACCCCGGACGCCGAGCTCCAGGCCGCCATCTCGGCCGCATTGGGCAAGGCGCTGAGCAAAGAAGTGGTGCCCACCTTTACGGTGGAGCCCGAGATCCTGGGCGGCGCTATCGTCCGGGTGGGTGATCGGGTGCTGGATGGGTCGGTCCGGAGGAAGCTGGCGCAGCTGAGAAGGCAACTGCTGACGCGATAGACGCGGTGACGCGAAGGCGCGGAGGACGCGGGGACGCGAAAGACGCGAAGGGCGCCCTGCCGACATCGGCGGGGCGTTTTGCATCCGTGCAGGAGTTCCAGACTGCACTCGTCATTGGGGCTATGAGGGTCTCCACCGGTCCCGACCTGGCCCGCCTGATCCGCGAAGAGGCGGAATCGTTGTCCGGCATCGAGGATGCGAATCTCGACCCGCTGCTGGACCGAATCGGCGACGCCCGGGTCGTACTGCTCGGTGAAGCAAGTCACGGCACCTCGGAGTTCTACCGGATGCGGGCCCGGATCACTCGGGAGCTGATCACCCGGCATGGCTTCAGCATCGTCGCGGTCGAAGCCGACTGGCCCGACGCCCGTTGGGTGGACGCTTATGTGCGCCACGCCAAGGAGCCCCCGTCGAAGGAGCTGCCCTTCAAGCGGTTTCCCCGCTGGATGTGGCGCAACCGGGAGGTCGCCGAATTCCTGGCCTGGCTCCGGCAGCACAATGGAACCCTGGCCGACCGCGACCGTCGGGTGGGGTTCTACGGTCTCGATCTGTACAGCCTCTACACTTCCATCGAATCGGTGCTCCATTACCTCGACCGTACCGATCCGGCCGCGGCTCGGCTGGCGCGGGACCGCTATGGCTGTCTCACCCCCTGGGCCGACGAGCCGGCGGCCTACGGCCGGGCGGCAATCACCGACACCGAGCGGAGCTGCGAGTTCGAAGTGGTTCGCGCCCTCCAGGATCTTCTGTCCCGCCGGCTCGACTACGCCCGGCACGACGGGGATCGTTTCCTCGACGCGGTCCAGAACGCCCGGCTGGTCGCCAACGCCGAGCGGTACTACCGGGTCATGTACTACGGGTCGACCGAGTCGTGGAACCTGCGGGACCAGCACATGTTCGACACCCTGGAGACGCTGCTCGCCGCCGGGGGGCCCGGCGCGCGGGCCGTAGTGTGGGAACACAACTCCCACATCGGCGATGCGGCCGCCACCGAAATGGGGCGGGCCGGCCAGCTGAATGTGGGTCGGTTGTGCCGGGAAGCGTTTGGGGCCGGCGCATACCTGGTCGGGTTCGGCACCGACCACGGCACGGTCGCCGCGGCGCACAACTGGGACGAGCCGATGCAGGTGATGCAGGTGCGGCCCTCTCACCCCGCGAGCTACGAGCGGAGCTTCCACGATGCGGGGCTCGAGGCGGCGCTGCTCCCACTGCGAGCGTCATCCAATACCGCGAGCCGGGAAGCGCTGCTGCCCGACCGGCTGGAGCGGGCCATCGGGGTCATTTACCGGCCCCAGACCGAGATCGCCAGCCACTATTTCAGGGCGTCGCTTCCGGAGCAGTTCGACGAATACATCTGGTTCGACCAGACCGGCGCGGTGACCGAGCTGGCCGGGCCGGCCGAAACGGGACTTCCCGACACCTATCCCTTCGGGCTCTGAGCCCGGCCCAGGTATCTCCCGAACCAATCCGCGGCGTAGGCCGAGACCGCCTCGAGGGTGCCCCGCTCCTCGAAGAGATGGGTTGCGCCGGGAATGATGTCGAGCCGCTTCTCGCCCGGGATCCGGGCCAGCGCGGCGCGATTGAGCTCCAGCACCACGTGATCCCGGGAGCCTACCAGCAGCAGGGTAGGGGCGGTGACCTGGGCAAGCCAGTCGCCGGCGAGATCCGGCCGGCCCCCGCGGGAGACCACCGCGCCGATCGGCCGGCTGC
>DATCXX010000306.1:0-9445 GCA_036565615.1 Gemmatimonadales bacterium
GAGATCGCCGCCGCCGTAGAGGTTGCCGCACCGGGTCACCGCCAGGGGCAGCCCATAGGTCTCGGCGTAGGAGAGTGCGATCAGATCGCCGCAGGCCTTGGAGACGTCGTAGGGAAACCGCCCCAGCAGCGGGGTCCGCTCGGTGTAGGGCAGGGTGTCGTGAGCTCCGTAGGCCTTGTCGCTCGAGGCCACCACGATGCGCTCGATCAGCCTGGGACACTGGCGCGCCGCTTCGAGCAGGGTCCAGGTCCCCCGGATATTGGATTCGAAGGTGGAGAGCGGCGAGCGGTTCGCGGTCCCCACGATCGCCTGGGCGCCGAGATGAAAGATGCTGTCGATCTCGTATTCGTTGAGCGTCCGCACCACCACCGCAAAGTCTTCCAGATCGCCGCGGACCACCTGGCAGCGATCCAGCACGCCGCCGGTGATGGCCCGGCTGCTCGGCACCCAGTCCCGGATCAGGCAGGTGACTTCCGCTCCGCGCCGCAGCAGCTCCTCGGCCATCCAGGAGCCCAGCAGTCCGGCCGCGCCGGACACGAACACCTTGCGTCCGCGCCAGGCGCTCATGTCCAGGTCTTCCAGGGGGCCCGCCCGCTCGCCCACATCGTTTCGAGGAGCTCCTTCTCGCGCAGGGTGTCCATGGGTTGCCAGAAGCCGGTGTGCCGGAAGGCCATGAGCTGGCCTTCCTCCGCCAGACGCTCCAGCGGCTCCCGCTCGAGACTGGTGTCGTCGCCCGCGATGTAGGGGATCACCCCCGGCTCGAGCACGAAGAACCCGCCGTTGATCCAGCCCTCATCGGTCTGGGGTTTTTCCGTAAATGCGGCGACCCGGTCGCCCTCCAGCGCGAGACCTCCGAAGCGCGCCGGAGGCCGGACCGCGGTGACGGTGGCGAGCCGGCCATGCCGGCGATGGAACCGGACCAGTTCGGGAATGTCCACGTTGCCGAGTCCGTCCCCGTAGGTCACCATGAACGTCTCGTTGAGCCAGGCCGCCAGGCGCCTGATCCGGCCCCCCGTCATCGTATCCATCCCGGTGTCCACCAGGCCGACCTTCCAGTCCAGCCGCGACGGGTTGACCACCTCGAGCGCACCGTTGGCCAGGTCGATGACGAAATCGCTGGAGGCCAGGAAGGCGTTGCGGAAGTATTCCTTGATCAACTCGCCCTTGTATCCGCAGGCCACCAGAAAATCACCGTATCCCTGGCTGGCGTAGATCGACATCAGATGCCAGAGGAGCGGCTTGCCCCCGATTTCCACCAGGGGCTTCGGGCGGATGGAGGTCTCTTCGGCGAGGCGGGTTCCCCGGCCTCCGGCCAGCAGCACGACCTTCATGGACGCACCGGTCTCCAATCGTCAGGTACCGCAAGGAGTTGCCGCGAATCGGACGAGGGACTGTCCGGCAAATCTAGGGCCCTGTGGCCAAATCTCGCTGTTGCACCTACGCCACAACCACCGGAAATGGGATCGGCACGACAAAGCGCCCGCCTCTTCGCCGGTATTCGGCCTGCTGGCTCATGATCTCGTCGGCAAAGTTCCAGGCAAGAACGAGCAGATAATCCGGCTGGGATTCAAGGATCGTTTCGACCGGAAGGACGGGGATGTGGACCCCCGGGATCAGCAGGTGGGTCTTCAGGGGGCTTCGGTCGACGGTATAGGGCAGGAGGTCGGTGCCGATTCCGCAATAATTGAGCAAGGTTGTTCCCTTGGCGGGGGCGCCGTACCCGGCGATCGTCTTGCCGGCTTGCTTGAGCTTGGTCAGCTCCGCCCGCAACGCCTCCCGTTGTGCCTCGGCGTCCCGGGCGAACTGCTCCCAGCGGGCGAGGCTGGTCACACCCGCCTCGCGCTCGGCTTCGGCCATCCGGAGCACCGCAGCATCGTGGTCGGCATGATCCTCGGCGCGGCCGGCGTACACCCTGAGGGAGCCTCCGTGGACCGGGACGTGATCGACCCTGACCACCCGGAGGCCCACCGTGGTGCACAGGTGGAGCAGGGAGGTGATCGAGAAATAACAGAGATGCTCATGGTAGACGGTATCGTACTCGGTGCGATCCAGCATCTGCCGCAGATAGGGGACTTCCACGATCACCAGGCCGCCCGCCGCGAGCAGGTCCCTGGCCCCGGCCAGGAATCCGGCGGGATCATCCACATGGGCGAGCACGTTGTTGCCGATGACCGCATGGGCCGGCCCGTGGATCCCTCGCAGTCGCGCCCCGGCCTCCCGGTCGAAAAAGGCGACCTCGGTGCGAATGCCCCGCGCCGCCGCCAGGGCGGCGATGTTCTCGGCCGGCTCCACGCCGAGCACCCGGACGCCGAGATCCTTGAAACAGGCGAGCAGACTGCCATCGTTGCTCGCGGCCTCCACGACCAGACCGCCGGCGCCGAGCTGCAGGAGGTCGACCACGGTCCGCGCGTAGGAGCGGTTGTGGGCGGCAATCGTCTCCGAGGTGCCGGTCACATAGATGTAGTTCCGGAAGAGAATCTCCGGATCAATCACATCGACCAGCTGGACCAGGCCGCAGGTGCTGCAGCCGTGCAAGGCGAGGGGGTAGCGCGCTTCGGCGGCGAACTCCGCATCGGCGCGAAGAAATGCGTTGGCCAGGGGCTGCATGCCCAGATCCAGAAATCGCACCAGCTGCTCCCGGCCGCAGGCGCGGCAGGCCGTTCGCCGATGATGGGCGGTTCGCCCGCTGAAAGGCATCCCTTCCCTCCGGGATGAGAGTTTGCGTGCTGGGCGCGCCCTGGAGATAATCCCTTACCAGTTGGCAAGAGATGGGCCACGAGGACCGTCTTTTTCCCGGCGAGGATTCAGAATGATAAGACGAGGTCTGGCCGCCCGCCCCTCGCCGGTGCCGGCGCTGCGGATTCTGGTGCTGGGCCTGGCCCTCGGTCTGGTCTACGGGTTTGTCGAAGCGGCCGCCAACGGGGTCTTCAGCCTGGTCCCGGGCGCGCTGTCGTGGCAGTCGGCGAACGCTCCGCCGATCGCGTGGGTCGCGCCGCTCGTCTACGTCGCGGCCTTCGGAATAATCGCAGCCATCCTGGCCGGGTTCTCCCTGCTGGCCCCCCGCCTGTCCTGGGATTCCGTCCTGGTCATGACCCTGGTCTCCCTGGGTACGTATCTCCTCGCCATGCTGCAGGGGCAGCTCGTTGGGGACGCCGGCGCCGCCATCCTCGCGCTCGGCGTCGGCGCTGCGGCGACTCGCGGGTATCGTGCCCGTCGGGACTGGGTGCTCACGGCCGCCCGGCGCGGTCTTCCCTGGCTGGCCGGGCTCGTGGTGCTGGTGTTCAGCGCCGTGACGGTGGGATCGCGGCTGGCCGAGCGCAGCCGGATGGCTGGTCTGGGCCCGGTCCCTGCCGGGAAGCCGAACGTTCTGCTGCTGGTGCTCGACACCGAGCGGGGGGATCATCTGTCCTGGTCCGGCTATTTCCGGAAGACGACCCCGGTGCTGGACTCGCTGGCGGAGCAGGGTCTCGGTCATCTCGCGGCGTTTGCTCCGTCGGCCTGGACGCTTCCGTCCCATGCGACCCTCTTCACCAGTCGTCGCCAGAGCGAGCACCGGGCCGGGATCATGCGACGGCCCTACCTCGACGACCGGTTCCCCACCCTCGCGGGCCAGCTCGCCGCGGCGGGATATGTCACCGGGGGGTTTGTGGCGAACACCTTCTGGTGCGGGCGTCATACCGGCCTGGCCCGCGGGTTCCACCGCTATCGTGATCTGTATGGAAGCGCCGGGGACGCGGTCGCTCGCACCGTCCTGGGGCGCCAGCTGGCGTACCGGGTGCTGCCGCGCTTCGGGACCTCCGACATTCCGGGGCGCAAGTCCGCGGCGGACGTGAATGCGGAATTCCTCGATTGGCTGGATGGGGTCGGATCGCGTCCCTTTTTCGGATTTCTCAATTATCTCGACGTGCACGCGCCGTACCGGGCGCCGGCTCCCTTCGACGGGATGTACTCGGGGCGCCTCCGCCGCCACGAAACCGCCAAGACGATCGCGCTGGGACGGCTCGATGGCGGCAAGGGGCCTCCGCCCCCGGGAATCCTGCGGCGGGTCGTTGACAGCTATGACGAAGCCCTCCGCTACCTGGATGCCCAGATCGGGACCCTGCTTTTCGAGCTGAACCGCCGGGGCCGGTTGGAGAATACCCTGATCATTGTGACCTCGGATCACGGCGAGTCGTTCGGCGAGCACAAGATGATGAACCACGGCCACAGCCTCTATCGCGATCAGCTCCACGTTCCCCTCATCGTGTCCTGGGCGGGCCGGGTGGTGCCGCGGGTCGAACCCCGCGCGGTCGGGATCGATCGCATTCCCGCGACGGTCGCCGCCGCCGCCGGTCTGGCTCCGGGGGTGTTCCGGGGCACCAGTCTGCTCGACCCGGCCGGCGCCGGTGAACCGGTGCTCAGCGAAATGGCCCGGCGCTGGCGGGAGGCGACCCGCTGGCCCTCCTCGCGCGCGTCGTGGGCGTCCCTCGTGGAGGGACGCTGGCACTTTCTCGCTCCCGATAGCGGGGCAGTCGAGCTGTACGATTACGTGGCGGATCCGGACGAGAAAGTGAATCTGGCGGGGGACGCCGCGTACGCGGCCAGACGGGCCGCGCTGGAAGCCTCGTTACGCCGACTGCGCGATCGGCCTAGGCTCGCCGGGGCGGGCTCACCAGCCGGTTGTACACCATGCCGATGATTCGTCCGATGGCGTAACCCAGCACGAAGCCGTACACGAACCCGATGAAGCTTCCCGGAATCGTGACGGAGTATCCGGGGAAGTAGGCCCGGAGCAGCACGAGATGCTTGCCTACATCGGGGCCTCCCTTGGCCACCAGGATGATGGTGGCCAGGAAGAGCCCTCCTCCCAGCAGCAGCCCGATGGCGATGCCCCAGGCCCTGGCGTTGAGCCGAGCCAGCGCGGTCCGGAGCGCCCTGGCTTCGTCTTGCGGATTGGTCATGACAATGCCCTCAGGTAGACGCGCAGGCGTTCGCGCTCAGATGTGATCGAGAAAGTCACGGGTCTCGGCCAGCTGGGCGCGGGTCCGGATCACGAACAGGGAGATGGCGACCACCAGATTCCTGCTGAAGGCGAGGAACCAGCCGAACACAAAGCCGGCGACGGCCGCCCACCCGGCCCCGATCAGGGCACCGGCCCAGCTGACCGAATATCCCCGGAAATAGACCGCCAGCAGCTCGAGCCGGACCCGGGACGCCGGCGGCTGCTGAATGGTCAGCGCGGTCGCCCCAAAGACCAGCAGGGCGCAGACCGTCGCAATGGCGATCCCGAACGCCGATTTGTGGACCGGCGAGAAGGCAAGCAGGAGCTCGCGGGGCAGTGGGGCTTCGGGGACCGCCGGATCGCCGGAGTTCATGGAATCACCTCATCCGATGGCATGGTGCACGGCGGATGTCGGCACCCGGCGCCCGCGGATCAGGTGCAGCCCGAGTCCGCCCAGCACCGCCACGCCGCCGATGGCGTAATAGAGAAGGTTGAACGGAATCACCGCAAGCGCGAACCGGCTCCCCCGCCGGCGGGCGAACCAGCGATACAACGCGAGGTTCGAGACCACCACCGCGGCCAGGGCGAGCACCGCCGCCAGCACCAGGTCCTGGCGGGGCGCCACGACGGCGAGGAGCAGCAGGACCAGGGCGGCGCACACCAGGGCGATTTTGACCGGCTCGCCCCGGCGCAGGTTGAGTCCGGCCGGCCGGGTGATCCGGTCCCGCTCCAGCAGCAGGAGGACCCAGGGAAGGGCGCGGTCCAGCAGGTCGGTGCGGAGGGCGCCCCAGAAGCGCCAGCGCTTGAGGTGGGCTCCCTGGATTTCCGGGCAGATGAAGGCGCGGAATCCCCGGTCCCGGAGCCGGTAACCCAGCTCGATGTCTTCGATCTGGGGCCTTTGGTAGCGGGCTTCATCGAATCCGCCGGCGGCGGTGAAGGCGCTGGCTCGCACCGCCCCGCAGCCGCCCCAGAACGTGTCCACCTCACCCGCGCCGCTCAGATGGACGTAGCGATGAAGCAGGTTCCGGTACTGGGAGAGGAACCCCGGCGCAGGCGGCGCCTCGTCGTACGCACCGAATACCGCATCGAGACCGGGAGTGCCGGCGATCGCTTCGGTCATCTTCCGGAGCGTGTCGGGATGAACCCGCACGTCGGCGTCAATGAAGGCGACCCACTCACCCCGGCTGGCCTCCACCCCCCGGTTCCTCGCGAAGGCCGGCCCATGGGCCGGGGCCGGGAGGGTCACGACCCGATCGGCCCACTCGCCCGCGATCACGCCGGTCGCGTCGGTGCTGGCGTCGTCCACCACGATCAGCTCCCAGCGCTCCCGCGGCAGGTCACTCGCGGCCAGGGCCCCGAGGGTCTCCGGGAGGAACGCGGCACTCTGGTGGGCCGGGACGATCACCGAGAGGAATGGCGCCGGCGCGGTCATGGAGTCACCTGTCTCCGCCATGCCGCCCGGGCTCGACGCCCCTGGCGCCGGCACCAGAGCCAGGTGCGGAACGACCGGGACCCCCAGCCGGCCCGCCGGGCCGGCTCGCGGAGGTACCAGGCATCGAGGCGGGGAAGCTGGTGACGCCGGGGCGGCTCTTCGAGCTGGCGGAGCTCGGTGGTGCAGGCCCACGCATAGGTGCGCTCCACCATGCGCACCGACGCCGGGTCCAGCTCGCCGTAGGGATAGGCGAATCCTTCCGGTCGGCTTCCCAGATGGTGCTCCATGTCTCGTGCCGCCCCGCTGATCTCGGTAGCGAGCCGCTCCGGGTCGAGTCCCGGGAGCCGGGGATGGGTGCGGGTATGGGCGGCGAGCGCCATTCCGGACTCCCGCAGCCGGGCCAGCGCATCCCAGCCGAGCAGGGGCAGCGACGGAATGCCGGGGGTGTCGCGGCCGCCCCAGCGGTTGTCGCGGCCGACCTGACCGGTGACCACGAAGATGGTTGCGGGGATGCCGTACTCGCCCAGCACCGGCGCCGCCTCGTCCCCGAAATTGGCGAAGCCGTCATCGAAGGTCAGCGCCGCCGCATCGGTCTCGTCCGGGAGCTCCAGCAGCTTCCCCACCGTCACCGCGCGGACGCCCGAGGCGGTGAGCCATTCGACCTGGCGGCGGAACTCCTCCGGCGGCACCGAAATCGGGGAGCCGGATCGATCCAGGGAATGCCAGGTCAGAATGGCGCGCATGCTAGCGCGGGTCGAGGCGGGCGCGCTGATCGGCGACCACGTCGGTGATGATGGTGGCCAGCGGGGTGCGGGGCCGGAACCCGATGGTCCGCTCCAGTTTCGCCAGATCGGGCACCCTCCGCTGCATGTCCTCGAATCCCTCCGCGTACGCCTCGGCGTAGGGCACCAGCCTGATCTCGGAGCGGCTTCCGGCCGCCTCGCGCACCATTTCGGCAAGCCGGAGGATGGTCACTTCTTCGTCCGAGCCGACGTTGAAGACTTCCCCCACGCTGGCCGGCGTGGCCAGCAGCCGGAGCAGGGCCTCCACCGCGTCCCCCACATGCCCGAAGCAGCGCGACTGGGACCCGTCGCCATAGACGGTGATGGGCTCGCCGGTCAGGGCCTGGGCCGCGAAATTCGGGAGCACCATCCCGTAACGGCCGGTCTGCCGCGGCCCCACGGTGTTGAAGAACCGCACCACCGTGACCGGCACCTTCTTCTCCCGGTAGTAGGCGAGCCCCAGCCATTCATCGAGGGCCTTGGAGCAGGCGTAGGCCCAGCGCGAGTGGGTGGTGGGGCCGAGCTGGAGATCGTCCTCTTCGGCAAAGGGGATCTTGGCGCTCTTCCCGTAGACTTCCGAGGTGGAGGCGAGCAGCACCGGCTTCTGTTTCTTGGCGGCGGCCGCCAGCACCACCTCGGTCGCCCGGATGTTGGTTTCGATGGTATGCACCGGGCGCTCGACGATGAGGCGGACCCCGACGGCGGCGGCGAGATGCACCGTCGCGTCGCAGCGATCGAGGCATTCGGTCACCAGCGGGACATCCAGGGCCGAGCCGATGCGATAGTCGAAGCCCTCCCGGCCGGCCAGGTGGGCGAGGTTGTCCATGCTGCCGGTGGAGAGGTCATCGAGGAGGAGGACCCGGTCTCCCCGGTCCAGAAACCGGGTGGCCAGGTGAGACCCGATGAACCCCGCTCCGCCGGTGATGAATACTTTCATGGCTCCCGCCTCGGTGTGAGTCGCTCCAGCACGGCGCCCTCCCGCTTCCGTTTCGCGGCCTGCCGAACGATCTCGAGGTATTTCGGCACGACGACCCGTTCGCACCAGCGCTCCTCGAAGGCCCGGCGGCCCGCGCGGCCGAGCTGGTCGCGGTAGGCCCGATCTCCGGCGAGCCGCGCCATCGAGGCAACCAGCTCTTCCCGGGTGGAAAAGACTTCGCCTCCCTGCGCGGCCAGGGTGATCTCCGGCAGGGGTCCCAGCCGCCGGGCGATGACCGGGGTGGACTGACGGAACGCCTCGAGCAGAATGATGCCGAATGTCTCGTAACAGAGGGAGGGGACGATCAGGGCTGTGGCATGGCGGTAGAGTCGCGCCAGCTCCGGGCCGGCCAGTCGGCCCAGGAACCGGACCCGAGGACTCGAGCCGGCCTGGCGGCGCAGCTCGGCGCCGAACTCTCCGTCGCCGGCGATCAGCAAGTCGGTCCCGCCCGGCCCGGCGAACTCCGGGATGACATCCTGGAGGCCCTTGATGCGCTCCAGCCGCCCGACGAAGAGGAAGTAGGGCCGCTCCTGGGGCGGGGCTTCGCCGGAGAGGGGGCCGTCTTCCGTCGTGTCGGGGAGAAAATAGGGCAGCACCTCCATATCCCGGGGAAACCCGAATTCCCGGTGCTTCTCCCGGCTGAATTCGCTCATCGCGATGAAGCTGTCCACGTGCACCAGCTCGCGTTCCAGAAGACCGGTCGCGCGCCACCACTGGGGCGGGCGGCGATAGACGAGCTGGCAGCGCAGACACTGCTTGCCGGTGCAGAGCTCCCGCGCATAGCGCCAGAGCACGTGGGTCGGACAGACCAGCCAGTGCTCGTGGGCCATGTAGAGCTTGATGCCGGCGCCATACTTGAAGAGCCCCGGCCCCCCGATCAGGGAGACGTTATGGAAGTTGATGACGTCGAACCGGCCCCGGCCGAGAAGCTCCGCGATGCGGCGCCCGTTGGCCACCGGACGTCCGAACTGCTGGGTGAGCAGCGGCGATACGATCCCGAGCCCGCTCCGGAGCGGGACCACCTCGATGCCGGGCGGCTCGGGCTCCCCGGGCGGGGCCTCGCCGGGGGCCAGCGCTTTGTAGGCGTCCAGGTCGTGTACCACGGTGACGTGGTGCCCCGAGCGGGCCAGCCCCCGGGCCAGCCGCTGAATGCCGATGCCGTCGCCCCCGAAGTTGTACGGCGGATAGAAGGTGGTGAGAAAGCAGAACCGGAGGCCGCTCACGCCGCGGCCTCCCGGAGCGCGGAGAGGGCCGCGCGGGCACCGGCCGGCCAG
>DATCXX010000346.1:0-3706 GCA_036565615.1 Gemmatimonadales bacterium
CGTACGCTTCCTGAATGCCCGCGCGGCCATAGATGTAGGCGCCGGTGGGGAAATCAGGGCCCTTGATGTGTTTCCGGAGATCGGCGATCGTCGCTTCCGGGTTGTCCACCACGTGCTGCACCGCCTTAGCCACTTCCCGGAGGTTGTGGGGCGGAATGTTGGTGGCCATGCCGACCTCGATACCACTCGAGCCGTTGACCAGGAGATTGGGAATCTTGGAGGGAAGGACCGTCGGCTCCCGGAGCCGGTCGTCGAAATTGGGCTGGAAATCGACCGTGTTCTTGTCGATGTCCTCCAGCATGGCCACGGCGACACGGGTGAGCCGGGCCTCGGTGTAGCGGTAGGCCGCGGCGGGGTCGCCGTCCACCGAGCCGAAGTTCCCTTGCCCGTCGATCAGCGGATAGCGGAGCGAGAACTCCTGGACCATCCGGACCAGCGCGTCATACACCGACGTGTCGCCGTGCGGGTGGTACTTGCCGAGCACGTCTCCCACGACCGTGGCGGACTTCTTGTACGGCCGCCCCGGCACCAGGCCGAGCTCGTTCATGGCGTAGAGGATCCGCCGGTGCACCGGCTTGAGACCGTCCCGCACGTCCGGCAGGGCCCGGGAGACGATGACGCTCATCGAGTAGTTGATGAACGACTGCTGCATCTCCTCTTCGATGAGGCGGGGCAGAATCCGTTCGCGCGAGTTGGGTGCGGTCATATCCGTCTGGTGCTAAGGTGGGACAGGGGGGTCGGCGCAACGCCGGTGGAGCCGTAGAAGTATACCCGGGGCCAGGGCCGCGACGCAACTGTCCGGTGGCCGTGGAAGTTGTTCTTACCCAATGGTTTAGGCAATGAGGAGCAGCCGAGCTATCCAATGCGAGAAGGGACCTCCTCGACGGTCTTCGATGACCGCCGGAAGGTCCCTCCCTACCGCCTTACCGCCTTACCGTCTTACCGCCTTACTGCACACATGGCGCATTCGGATCCGGCTTGGGCTTGTCCACCACCAACCGGTGGTCCAGGTTCGCGACCCGTTCCACGACCGCGCGGACGAAGCTGGTGACCCGTGCGTACTTGTCGAAGTCCAGGTACTCCATCTCGTCCGTCACCTGGTGGTAGTCCCGGTGCCCGCCGGTGCTGAAGAAGGCGATCGGAATCCCGTAACGGGCATACATGTAGTGATCCGACCGGCAGTAGAAGTTGTCGGGATGGCCGTCCGCGTCGTAGCCGTAGTCGAACGCCAGGTTGAACCCACCGTCCTTGTTGACCGCCTCCGCGAGGTCGCCCAGCTCGGTGGAGAGCCGGCGCGAGCCGATCACCTGCAGGTAGCCCGGGTCGCGGCGGGCCTCGTTGTCCGGGCCTCCACGGCCGATCATGTCGCTGTTGATCTGGGCGACGATGGAGTCGCGGGGAACGGTCGGGTTGTCGCTGAACCAGCGCGATCCCTGGAGTCCCGACTCCTCCCCCGTATGCCACACGAACAAAATGGACCGCTTCGGCCGCGTCCCGCTCCGCACGATCGCTTCGGCGATCTCCAGCAGGGCCATGGAGCCCGAGCCGTCGTCGTCCGCGCCGTTCACGATCGAGTCCAGACGGGTGGGCCGCAGCTTCCGCATGCTGTCCACCATCGACTGGATGCGGGCCGCCTGCTCGGCGTTCGGCTCACCCGGGGGATCGTTGGCGCCGCGGGGGCGCATGACCGTGTTGTAGGCCCGAAGCGAGTCGTGGTCCACCGGCGGCACCATCCCGATGGCGTCGTTATGCGCCCCCAGCGCGACGTACTGGCCCCGGAGCGCGGGATCGGATCCCTCCAGGACCGCGACCACGTTGCTGGCGCCGAGGTCGTTGCCCTCGAAGGTCACATCCCCCTGAATGGCCGGACCGGTGTCGCCGGGCTCGAGCTGGTCGAGCGGCTTGCCGAAGAGCGCCGGCAGGCTCGAGGTGGGCAGGATGATGAGCCGGGGCTGGGTGATGCCGGGAGGGATCTCGAGGTTCTGCTTCACCACGATGTGCGGGGTCCGGAAGACCTGCTCGAAGGTCGCGATGAGGGTGTCGACCCCCGTCACGGCGATCCCGGCGATGAGCCCCAGCGGCCCCTGCGGGTGGATGTCCGGCACGTCGAGGGTGGTGCCGCTCCCGCTGCTGTTGTAAACCACCACCTTGCCCTGCAGCGCGTCGCGCGAGGGGAGGGACGCGGAATCCCCGGCCGCTCCGATGTAGACCAGCTCGGCGCCGTCGATCGGCCGTGCCGGCACCTCGAACTGGGCCTGATAGGGATGGTAGTCCTTCCACAGGACCAGCACCCCCGAGCCGGTCCGCAGGGTGGCTCGGCTCGAGTCGGCGGCGTAGCTCATGAGCGGGACCCGTTGGAGGTAGCTACCCGTGTCTCCTGCGGGTCGGAGCCCCAGCCGCCTGAGCTCGCTTGCGATGTAGGCGTTGCCCTTCACGTTCCCCGGCGTCCCGGTCCGGCGGCCTTGCATGGAGTCGTCCGCGAAGATCGAGATCCGGTTCCGCAGATCCGGGGCGGAGATCTCCGCCCCCGTGGGACCGCGTGGGGCGGGGGCTTCCGTGGTGGTGGTGCTGGTGGACCCGCCGCATGCGGCGAGGGGGAGGATCAGGAGCGCAAAGAGCCTGGCACCACGCATGTACGACCGCCCGGGTGGGGGGGAAGGGGGAAAATAGTCCCAGCACTACCCGGGCGGGGGGCCGATCGTTTCAATCAGGCGGCCGTGGCCACCCCCATCCGATGCAGCCGGGGCGCACAGCGGATGAGGAGCACATCCTCGGCCCCGGGTCCGGTTCGCAGTCCTCCAGCCGGCGCCAGCACCTTCCCGATGACCCGCCCGGCGGAGTCTCGGAGCACATATTCGATGAGCGGCTCGCGCCGCGGCAGCTGCAACATGGGGTACCTCGTCCGAAGGAGCCTGTTCAGGTCTGAAGCGTCCACCCGGCCTGCGACGTATGTGAGATGCGATCCGGCCCGGAATGGTTGCCGGGCGGCCGCAGCCAACCCTTTCGGCCTCACCGTTGTCCCATCGCCGAGAAGAGAGACCCCCAAGCCCCGGAGCCTGTGAGCGACGCCGAGCTGATCGATCGAGTCCTGGCAGGGGATCCGGGTGCCGAGCGGGCGCTGTACGACGCCCACGTGGACCGGGTCTTCCGCCTGGTGTACCGGATGGCCGGGGACCTCGACCGTGCCCAGGACTGGGTCCAGGAGACCTTCATCCGGGCGTTCGACAAGCTGGGCGACTTCCGGGGTGAGTCGGCACTCTCGACCTGGCTGTGCTCCATCGCGATGTCGGTGTCGCTCAACGGCCTGCGCAAGGTGAAGCGGTTCCGGGAGCGGGAGGTCGCGCTGGACGACGCGGTGCCGGTGGGGTTCACGCCCCGGGAGGCGGACCCGGACCTCAAGACCCGCCTGGCGCAGGCGATCGAGGATCTGCCGGAGGGCTATCGAGCCGTGTTCGTGATGCACGACGTGGAGGGGTTCACCCACGAGGAGATCGGCCGGGCGCTGGGTGTCCAGCCGGGTACCTCGAAGGCCCAGTTGTTCCGCGCGAGAGCCAAGCTGCGCAAGGCGCTCGCCGATTTCGCGGGAGACCGGAGCGGATGACGGACGACGGACTGGACCAGCGGATTCGCGCCGCGGCGGGGGAGTACAATGCTCCACCCGAGACGCCACGCGAGGAGATGTGGGCCAGGATCGCGGAGGCGCGCC
>DATCXX010000360.1:0-17566 GCA_036565615.1 Gemmatimonadales bacterium
GGGGGTGGTGGGCGGCATCATCGCCACCAGGCTCGCCAGGGAGGGCGCCCGGATCCTGATCCTCGACGCCGGGGAGCGGGGACCGGCCCGGGTCGAGCTGGTGGGTGCGTATGTCACCGCGCCGAAGAAGACCATGGGATCGCCCTATCGGGGCCGGGACGGAGACCGGTTTGCCCCGGGCCCGGACGAGCCGGAGGATTACTACGTCCAGCCCGGCACCGACAAGTTCAAGGCGACCTACCAGCGGCGGGTCGGAGGATCGACCTGGCACTGGCGGGGCAACGTGCCGAGGCTGGTGCCGAACGATCTCCGGCTCCGTTCGGTGTACGGCGTGGGAATCGACTGGCCGTTGAGCTACGAGGAGCTGGAGCCCTGGTATGCCGAGGCGGAGACCGAGATCGGCGTGTCGGGCGACCACGACGAGTGGCAGGACTATCTGGGCGCGCACCGGAGCCGCCCCTACCCGATGAGCAAGATCTGGCCGTCGTATGCGGACACCGTCGTCAAGGGGGCCGTAGACGGGGTCAAGCTCGAGGGCATCTCCGTGCGGGTTATGAGCACCCCGCAGGCCCGGAACTCCCAGCCCTTCGACGGACGGCCGCCCTGCGCCGGCAACTCGACCTGCGACCCGATCTGCCCGATCCAGGCCAAGTACGACGCGACCGCCCACATCGCCAAGGCCGAAGCGGCCGGGGCCGAGCTGCGCGAGAAATCGGTCGCCACCCGGCTGCAGGTGGACGCCGATGGCCAGGTGCGGCGGGTGACCTACCGGACCTGGGACGGCGAGGAGCACACCGTCTCGGGGCGGCTGGTCGTGGTGGCGGCCCACGCGGTCGAGAACGCCAAGCTGCTGCTGATGTCGCGCACCGATGCCATGCCGGCCGGGGTCGCGAATCGCAGCGACCAGGTGGGCCGGAACCTGATGGACCACTTGCAGGGGCAGGCCGCGTGTCTGTTGCCGGATCCGGTGTATCCGTTCCGGGGGCCTCCGACCACCTCCGGCATCGACGCCTTCCGCGACGGGCCGTTCCGGCGCGACAGCGCGGCGTTCCGGATGTCCCTGGGGAACGACGGGTGGGGACTGGTCCAGGGCCCCTACGCCACGGCCGCCAGTCTCATCCGGGGAGAGAAACTCTTCGGCCGGGCGCTGCGCGACCGGCTGCGCGACATCATCACCCGGCAGTTCCGGCTCAGTTACTCGACCGAGACGCTGCCCGACCCCACGAACCGGGTCCTCCTGTCCGACCGGATGGATGGGCTCGGCATCCCCCGGCCGCTGATCGAGTTCAGGCTCCACGACTACAACCGGCGCGCCTTCGAGATGGGCCGCCGGGTCATTCAGGCGCTCTTCACCCGGCTCGGCGCCACCGAGGTCAAGCTGCCGCCCGACCCCTACGCCTACTCCGCGGCCAATCACATCATGGGCACCTGCCGCATGGGAGAGATCCCCTCGGCATCGGTGGTCGATAGCTTCGGCCGGTCGCACGACCACCCCAACCTGTTCATCATGGGGGGCAGCGCGTTCCCGACCTGCGGCACCGCCAACCCGACCCTGACCATCGCGGCCCTCACTCTGCGCGCGCTTCCGGCACTGCGCCAGACGCTCGGCGGATAGACCCGATCCCATGAGCCCAAGCCCCCGCACCTGCACCTCGCGCGGCCAGCTCCTCAGCCTGCTGAGCGAAGCCTGCGAGCTGGAACACGGCCTGCTCTGTTCCTATCTCTACTCGGCGTTCTCCCTCAAGCAGGAGCTGTCCGAGGGCGGTTTTACCTGGCAGCAGCAGCAGCGGATGCGGCTCTGGGCCGCCCAGATCTACGCGGTGGCGTCGGAGGAGATGCTGCATCTGGCCCAGGTCTGGAATCTTCTGGCCGCGATCGGTGGAACGCCGTATTACTACCGGCCGGCCTATCCGGTCAGCGCCCGGTACTACCGCCTCCACCTGCCGTTGCAGCTCCAGCCCTTCGGATCCGCGGCGCTCAAGCGGTTCATCATGTACGAGCTGCCGGCCCACGTTCCCCCCGAGGATATGGCGGCGCAGCTCGGCATTCCGGCCGACCAGGCCCCGACCTCGGCCGATCTCACCGTCGGCGAGCTCTATGCCCTGGCCCGGTCGGGGTTCCAGGAGATCCCGGAGGAGCAGCTCTTCATCGGATCGCCGGACCGGCAGGTCGGCGAGGATATCGTGGACTTCCCGGACATCGTGAAGGTGGTGGACCGCGGGAGCGCCGACGCGGCGATCGCGATGATCATGGAGCAGGGCGAAGGAACCACCGCGCAGCACGACGACTGCCACTTCGGGATGTTCCGGAAAGTGCTCGCCGACTTCGAGGCCGAGACCGCCCGAAGCCGGGACGCCGGAGAATCCTTCGCGCCGGTGCGGAACGTGGCGGAGAATCCGGTCCCGCGGAACCGCGGCGGCCGTTCCGTCCCCGGAACGACCCTGATCGAGCACCCCTACGCCCGCGAGGTCGCCGAGTACTTCGACGACGTGTACGAGCTGATGCTGCGGATGCTGCAATTCGTCTTCAGCAGCTGCACCGAGTGCGGCCCGGTCCTCCGTCTCTTTGCCCGGACCGCCATCGTGGTGATGCCGACGGTGATCAAGCCGCTCGGCGAAGCGCTGACCCTGTTGCCCCTGCGGGAAACCGGAGATCTGCGGGCGGGGCCTGCCTTCGGGATGTCACGGCACGTGGGGCTGCCGGTGGATCCCGAGGTGGCGAGCGTAGTGGTGCGGGAGCGGCTGCAGGAGCTGGCTCTGGAAGGAAGCCGCCTGGCCGAGCATCCCGCCGCGCCGGTGCAGCTGATCAACGCGGTCACCAATCTGGGGCGGTATGCAAAGGCCTGAACTTTCCTGCTGACTACACCCGCGGCGCCGCTGGGACGCCGAAGTACGCCACGCTGATGCCGATCAGGGCGCCGAGGATCGCGCCCTGGCGCAGACCTTCGGTGTACATCCCTGACCAGCGGGAAAACAGCAGTGAGACCCCGATGCCGAGCGCCAGGCCCATCACGATCGCAAGAAGCCGCGAGCCGGCCCTGCCGGCGACGAGTCCGACAACGAAACCCGCCAGTCCATTGGCAACGCCGAAGATCAAGACCGTCTGCAGATCCCCGGCGAGGTAAAGAGCCATGACAACCGCGGAAATCAAACCGACGAGGGCACCGACCACCGGCTTGGACATGAGTGTCTCCTGACTGGGGAACCGTGAGGCCGCGGTGCAGTTGCGGCCGCTATGCGCCACGGCTGAAGTACAGCACCACTGCACCGAGCGCGGCCAGCGCCCCGCTTACCGCATAGCGATTCGGCCGCCGCGAATAGCGTTCAACAATCACGACGCCGGTGACTCCGGCCATCAGCAACAATCCGTGCCCTGCCACGAGGTACGCCAGCATCACCGCCCAGCAGGCGACGAGACACCGTCGGCCGATGGTCCAGCCATAGCGAATGCAGTCGCGATCGGCCTGCCATCCCAGGGGCGCCAGCGACGCCGATCCGTGACATGCGACCAGCGCGCGTTGCCTGGCCGGAGCGTGCTGCCACGCCGCGGCCAGGATGAACCCTGCCATCGCAGCGACCGGCCGCGACCATTGCAAGGAATCCAGGACCTCGGCGGCCCCCAGGGCAGCCAGGCCCGCCAGGAGCCAAAGACCCAGGAAGCCCGCGAGAAAACCGGCGATGGCACGGTGGCGCCTTCTCCAGAGGCTCCGAATCGCGGTGAAGTGGATGGAGCCGGTCACCAGCGGCACCATCATCGCCACGACCATGAGGAGCCAGCTCGCGGTCCACCGGGCCCATCGGACCGGGTCAGACCCATGACGATGCGAGTCACCCAGCGCCCCCAGAGCCATCCACGCGGCCGCGCTGAGCGCGAGGCTCCACCACTCCGGATAGCGCCAGGAAAAATCCCGGACCCGCCTCATTCGTAGTAGACGCTGATCCGTCCGACCTGAATCGGGGCCGGCATCGATTCGACCGCGGGCCGGGGCGCTTCATCCTCCCGCCAGGGCACGAAGGTGATGCGCAGGTCCGCCGGATTCCAGCCCGGCTCGGCCTGGAGCCGCCGGATCACCTTGCCGGCATTGAGCGAGTAGGTAAGTCCGCTGCCCGGGTGCTTCGCATCGGCCCGGCTGGCCTCCTTGACGCCGAACATCGGGAGGAGGCCGACGAAGCGGTCCTCGTGCTGCCGGGGGTCGGCGCCGGCGGGCAGGTTCAAATAGACGGCGTAGGTCACCGGCCCGCCGTGACCGGTCACGTTCTCGATGTTGAGGTAGATCTCGGGCGGCTCGGTGATCGATTCGGTGGCGGGGCGGGCCGGCCCCGTGGGTGGCGTGATGGCCACCCTGGCTTCGGCCGGGCGGCCTTGCAGAACCACGGGCTGCTGGGTGGCGCCCACCATCTCGGGCACGGGCGGCTCCATGGCGACGGTGATGCCTTCCACCGCGGGGCGTCCCTCGAGCGCCGGGACGCCCTCATAGCGGTAGTTGAGCGGGGCTGCCTCGGTGTTGACGACCTGGGCGCAGGTGAATTGCACCGGTGCGCCGGTCCCATCGTGAAACTCGAAGGCCATGTTCCGCCACGCCGTATCGGTGGGGTCCAGCCGCGGGGGACTCTGGGTCCGCCAGACCGACCAGAGCCGGTCGATGTTGCAATGATGCAGCCAGAACAGCGGATCGAGGCCCGCGGTGTTGAACTGGCTCATCCAGCCGACCGGGTCGATGTCGCCTCCGACCGCGACGTGCATGGAGCCGTGCGGCACCCGCTCCACCATCCCGGGGACGCCGCCGCCGTGATTGAACCCGGTTCGCGCCCCGCCGAAACCAGGGGATCCGCCGGTAACGCCCCCGAAGCGGAGCTCCGCAAGCGCGCCGGTGAGGCTCACGCCCTGGTTGCCGGCGATGACGGAGCCGGTGTTGGCGCCGGCCCTCCGCGCGTCGACCCGAAGCGGGTTAGGAGCGCCGTCCGGCAGGGTGGCCTGCCGGAACGCCGGCGGGAGCCGGCGGGCGTCCGGGTTCGCGGCGTCGCTGTAGTTCCAGAACGGCAGCGCCCAGTCCGCCGGGCCGCCCAGCTCGACGATGGCGGCGGCCACGATCTGCTCGAAGCAGGCGAGGTACATCCGGTGCCAGGGAAGGAAGTACCAGGAGCCGTGCTGGCACTGACTCCAGAACCGGTCCTGCTCGGCCTGCGACGGCGGGGTGCCGCCTTCGCCGCTCAGCGGGTCGTCGGCGGGGTCGAAATCGTGGATGGCGGCCTGATAGCGCCAGCCGGTGGGATCGGCGAGCGGACGTTGCTTCATCCGGGCGATGGCCCTGGCATACCAGAGCACCGTGTCGTCCCAGAGGGCGAGCTGGGAGATGTCCCGCCGGATCCGGACTCCGTTGGCCATGGTGAGGCTCCTCTTCTACTTCTTCTTCTTTTTGTGCTGCTTCTTCGTCGCCTTCGGCTTCCTGGCCCGCGGCCGGAGGACCTGCTTGGCCAGCCGCTCGGAGGTCTCCGAAAAGAGCCCCGCAATCGCATTGAGCAGCGCCGACGTCACCTCGCCACCCCGAACCGACCGGGCCACCAGGTCCCAGGACCGCTGCCCGCCCTTCGCGGAGCCCTCCTTCGTGATACCCATCTTCGCGAGCAGGCCCGCCGGGACATCCTGCCCGGGACCGAACCGCTCCAGCGCGTCGGCGATCAGGAGCGGCGCCGAGGCCCCGAGCACCGCCACCGCTTCGCGAAGCAGGGTCGGACTTTCCGTCAGGAGCCGCTCCACCTCGGGATCGGCCGAGAGCTCGACCAGCTCGGCGCGAAGACTCGCGATGGCCGCATCATCCGAGCGGACGCCCAGGTCCGCCAGCCGGCAGCGAGTCACCCCACAGGAAAAGATCGAGCGAGGCCTGCCCGTTGCGCGGGCCAGGTGCAGCGCCTCGTCGGCCGCCACGCCCGCGGCTTCCAAGTCGCCTCGCCGCTCGAAAGCGCTTACCCGCCGCGCCATCAAATGGAGCGCGAATGCCTGATCGTTGGAGGGATCGAAGTGGCGGGCTTCCTCGATGACGCTCAAGGCGTGCTCGAGCTCGCCGACCAGGAACAGGGCATCGATCTCCAGGAGCCAAAGCGGGCTGGCGGGCAGCCGGGCATCATGAGACCGCTCGTTGACGATCCGCAGCGCCTCGTCCGGCTTGCCGTCGCTCAGGAGCGAGCGCGCCTTGCGGGCGGCGTCCCGCTCCCACACCAGCTGGTCCGCGCGGTCCCGCACCTCATCGGGCAGCTCCCGGTTGAGCTTCTCCGAGAGCCAGATGCGGGGCCAGTCGGCAATCGTAACGACCTCGAATTCGTCCCAGGCGTCTCTGAGGTATTCCTCCGCGTCCGGGTCCCAGCGTTCCTCCAGAATAGATTCGGGATCGCTGCGCCAGAGCCGGTGATACAGCTCTTCCGCCCGCTCGACCGGCCCGGAGAAATCCTTCCAGTATTCCACCGCGGCGTCGTCAATCGTGCGGGCCCGCTCACCCAGCTCCCGCCGCAGGGAGGAGAGCATGAGCTCCCGGACGTCGGGTCGGTGACGGACCGTGTCGGGCTCGAACGGTTCGACCGGTTCGACCAGCGAGAATTCCTGCTGCAGGCCATGGAACAGCACCTCGGGGGTGACCTTCTCGAGGTCGATCCGGCAGGGGACCGCCAGCACTTTTCGAATGACTTCCGGGGTGATCCGGCGGACGATCAGCCCCGGACTTGCGATCTTCTTGAGCTCCTCGTTGTCGAGGTGCTCGATGATGCGGGCGTGGAGCATGCCCTGGAGCTGTCCCTCGGCGATGGCCTCGTCGAGGCTCGCCAACCCGATCGCGGCATTCACCCCTCCAGCGCCTTGCTTGGCGAATACCTGGGCCACCAGCCGGAGCGCCAGCGGGTTGCCCCGGACCTGGCCAACCATCCGGTCGAGATCCGCGTCGGTCACCGGGAAGCGCTGAGGGTATTTCTCCAGCCGGGTGCGCAGATAGGACCTGCCGGCCAGGCGATCGAAGCCCTTGAGTGGCCAGGATTGCCATTCGATGGTGTCTCCGGACAGGAACTGGGACTGCTGCAGGTCGGCCCGTCCGACGATGACGACCCGGAGCCGCTTGACCTCGGAGAGCAGCAGACCGATGAAATCGAGTATGGAGTACACCGCCGTGGCCCCGCGGCGCTGCACGATCTCGAAGGTGTCGAGCACGAAGAGCAGGTTCTGGCCGGCGTCGTTGGCAATGTCGTTCATGGCCTCGGCAAGCTCCGCCCTGGCCTCTTTCGACTTGTCGTAATGGCCGCTCCGCTCCAGCTGCACGACGTCTTCGGACTGCTCCCGTTCTTCGAACAGCGCCGCGACCCGGTCGAGCTGTTCGGTCTGCGCGGGGAACTGGACCTTGAGTTGGCTCGCGACCTCGATCAGCAGGCCGTCGGGGCGCCCGGGATCGAGCGTGCTCCGGTCGAAGTCCAGCAGCACGAAGGGCATCGGTCCCCGGTTGTCCTTGCTCTCCGCATGATCCAGGATGAACTTCGCGATGAGCGTCGACTTCCCCGCACCGCCCGGACCGTGAATCACGAAAGGCCGGTGATTCCGGAACATGGAGGCCAGCCGCTTGAGACTGCGGGCGACCCTTTCGAGCCTGCTCTCGGACGGCAACGCGTCCACGTAGCTGCGCAGCGCTCTCAGGTCGTCTTCCCGCCCCTGAAATCCCACCACCAGGCGGCGCATGGGCTCGAGCAGCTTCTCCCGCTGAATCCGGGCCCGAATATCCTCGTGGGACGGGAGCGACCGGAGCCGGGAAGAACCGAGCCAATCGGTGACCAGGTCGAACGCCAGCAGCTCCTCGAGGGACCGGCCGGAAAGATCGACCGGCTTGGTCGCCGCGACGACTTCCTGGAGGACCCGGGTGGTGGGATCGCTGGAGCGCCCGGCATTGGCCTCGACGGCTCTGCCGAGACTCTCCGGCGTCGACAGCTCCGCCAGCACCCGGCGACGAACCTCTTCCCGGAGCTTCCACTCTCCCTTGGCGGGTCCGGCCCGCACCGGCTCGGCGGATTCCAGGAGCATTTCGTACACCTCGCCGGCCTGGGGCTCGGTAGGCCCGATCCCGGCGAGGTTGTGCGGCTCGAAACTCGGCAGGACCGCGGCAGCGGCGAGGTACGGCCACCGGGGCGATGCCTGCAACGGAAGGGATCCGTATTCCACGGTCAGTGTCCCCGCATCCATTCGAAGACGTCGCCCAGGCGCTTCTCCAGCTCCTTGGCGAAATCCTCCAGGGTCAGGGTGGTTCCGACCCCCTCGAACACCCCATCCAGCTGCAACTCGATTTCGGCATCGGTGCAGGGCTGTTTCAGGGCACCGGCTTTGTGGAGATGGTCGGCGAGCTCGGTGCACCACTTCTTCACCGCCGCCCGGTCGGGCAAGGCCGCGGTGTCCCAAGCGCTGCGGCCTTTGAGCTTCGGCAGCTTGGTCAGGTCCGCATCCGCAATCAGCAGCCGGACATTGCCGAGCCACCCGCTTTCGACCAGCGAAACGAACTTGCCGAGCAGATCCGCGGCCGATTCGGTGAGATTGGGGCGGTTGCAGTGGTCCAGGACGATCCAGGTCTTGGGAGCGTTCAGCAGCTTGGCTTTGAGCCAGGTAATCAGTTGTGGTACCGCGGCCGATTCCTTGGTCGGATCGTAATTCCTGGCGATCAGCTCGGCCGCTCCGGCCGGAAAAAGGGCCCCGGCAAGATCCCAGGCATACATCTGGTTGGTGCCCCATTCCACGACATCCACCGGGACGACGCCGCCGGCCGTGGCATAGCGGACCGCCAGGCGAAGCCCGTGAGACTTCCCGCTCTGCTTGGCGCCGTCGACCACCAGGATGCACTTGGGTCCCGCCGGCGCGACATCCAGCCCGGCCATGGCGGTGCGCAGATTGTCGCGGTTCGCGAAGGGACGTTCCGTCACGAACCAGTTGTCATACCCCGGCCCCCGGATTCCGCCCTGTGGCTTGACCACTTGATCGGTGACGTAGTAGACCAGTCCGGGAAGAAACGTGGCTCCCGGAGGCGGGTAGTCGGCCAGGAGCTGGAACAGCTCCATGTCCCGGCCGTGGCTCTCCCCCCAAGTGACGAGAGACACCACTTTGGCCTCGAACGTGCCACCGACCAGCATGTTGTATGGATTCGACAGCGGAACCCGCAATACGATCCAATCCTTGACGGCGTCGGGCGTCAGGAACGCGTCCTGGATTCCCTTGACGAAAGCCTGAAGTTTTTGGGTGTCCATGTCCGCTTTCCTAGAGCCAGAACTTCGGCACCGGCTCGCCGTCCAGCTTGGCCAGGATCGGCTCGATCGGCACCGCGTGATTCTCCTTGGGCTTCCCGGTGACCCCGTCGTACATCGGGTCGCCGGCGTTGTGCAGCGCGACCAGCTCCAGCTTGACGTTGAGGCAGGGTGAGCCCGAAGACCCCGAGACCGTGGTGGTGTTGTGCTTGAGCCGGGAGCCGTCGCCGTTCCGGCCCAGCACGAACCCGATGTCCATCTTGAGCGGATCTCCGCTCGGGTGCTGCAAGACCAGCATGATGCTTCCGTCGGGAGGAATCGGCCGGCCCCGGCTGGTGGCGATCGAGCCCCGCCGCGATCCGATCGGACTGATCGTGTCACCCACATTCTGGGAGAGCCGGAGCAGCGCGTAGTCGAGCGCATCCAGCGTGGGGGCGTCCTTCCCGGTGCCCAGCTCCAGGGTGCTCGCCGGGCTCGAGCTCAGTACCGCGTTCTTGGCCAGCGGAAAGGAGACGCCGGCATTGGTGCCCTTCGGGTCGGTGGCATAATCGAACCGGCAATGATACGCCTCGGATGCCCGGGCGCCGGAGATGATCGGAGCGGCGACGTGCCAGTTGGTGAGCACCAGATCGTTGGCCACCAGCCAGCCGGTTCCGACGCCTTGATTGAGCGGGTATTCGATCCGGCAGATCTTTCTGACCACCTGATCGAGCTGGCGGACCCAGACCAGCACGTCCTGGAAACCGCCGTCTGCCCGGACGATGTCCTCCAGGGTCCGGCCCGCCGGCGGCGGCGCGCTGGTCAGATCCCCGACGTAATTCAGCACCTTGAGCCGGGGATTCCCCGGCTTGTCTTTCTGGGCAGCGGCAACGAGATCGTTCAGCCAGCCGTTCGCTTGCCCGTCCTGGAGAACCTCCGTCAGCCCATTGGTGTATTTCGTCTTGTTGCCGGAAAGCGCCGCGTAGTTCCGGCCGAGCCGAAGGAAGAGAAAGGTCGAAAAATCCTCCGGGGTCGGATATGCATGCATCAGCGCGTCGTGCAGGACCGCGAGCTGCATGCCGGTGGCGTTGTTCCAGTCCATCATGGGCTCCTCAGGTCTCGCCGAGGTACTCGGCCAGGGAGATCCGCCGGAAGCCGGCGGGGGTCGGCGCCTCCAGGTCGGCCTGAATGAGCCGGATCGATTCCCGGGCCGCGGCCTCGACCCGGATGCTGTTCTCGGCAACCTGCTGCCAGTCGTACTCGAACAGCTCGGCGAAATAGGTGTTCGCCCGCCCGTCCCAGATGACCAGGCTGGCGTCCCGGTTGGGTCCGGTGCCCGCGGCGGTGAGGTTCTGCGAGCCCAGGATGGCGATGTTCCGGTCGATCACCATCCCCTTGGTGTGGCAGGTGTCGAAGTACCGGACGTGCTGCGCGTCGGCCTTGAGACCGAAGTCCTTCATCTGCCGGAGCACGTCCCGCTCCTTGCCAAACCCGCTGCGGAAGATCACCCGGACATCGAGTCCGGCCTGCTGGCGCTCCCGGATGGCCTCGAGGATCGCGACGAAGTGGTCCGGCATGGCCGCCACGTCCTGCCAGAACGCGAACGACTGGTTCTCGATGAGGACCCGTTCGGTGGCGCCGGCGATGAGGCCCCTGATGATCTCCGGGTAGTTGTCCGGCGTGAGGAGCGGCTGGACCTTGAGCGTGTCCTGGATCACCAGCGGCTCGAAGGCGCGGAACTGGGTCGGCTGGCGGGGCAGCTCCAGGAATTCCTCCGGCACCAGCACATCGAAGGCGGGACCGGGCAGCGCTTCCTCGGCCGCGGCCGCCGTGCAGTCTTCGAAGTCCTGCTCGAGGTGGTTCCGAAAGGTGGCGGCCAGTCCCTCGTGCTCCACCAGCGCGTGCCATTCGCGATTGTAGGCCTTGACGTCGTCCCAGGTCACCGCGGTGGGGGCCTTCACGATCGGTGCCTGATTCGAGGATTGCCAGTTGCCGCTGGAAAGCCAGAACGACAGATCCTTGCGATTGTTGCCGGGGAGACGGTCGGTCCAGACCGCGACCTTGATGTGATAGGAGGTGGCGAAGAGGCCTTGAGAGCCGAGCGACGCGGGGACCCATTTGAAGCGGTTCGCCGCGATCGTCTCGAGCTCGTCCAGCGTAGTGCGTTCCGGGATGTCGTTCACCTTGGTGTCGCCGGTGGTGTCGTCGGGACGGGCGCCGGTGCCCTTCTGCCGGTCGATGGTCAGGGTGATCCGGCTGCGATCCCGCTCGGCAATCGTCTTGATTGCCGCGACCACGTGGGGCGCGGTCATGTGATACATCCCCACGGTGAGCTGCTCGGCGTTGTTGCGGGCCAGAAAACCCTTGAGCACCGTCCAGCCGGCTTCGGGACTCACATGGAGCACGATCCGCATCGGGCCGGTAACCGGCGAGAGATCGAACCGGGGATCGGTGAGGTCCCGGACATACTGGGCCTTGCGCTGGTCGAATGCTTCCAGGACCATCCCGAATTCCCGGGTGGCGACCGTCTCGGGACCGGCCAGCTCCACCGACACCGGCACACCGTCAACCGAAGCGCCCAGCCCGTACGCCGCGGGGTCGAGGGTCGCGCCGGGGCGCACCCCGACGATGACGCCGAGGTCGTCGGTGATCTCCCCGCCGCGAAAGAGATAGCTGGCGGTGACCGACAGGACCGCGGGATTCTGCCCGACGTGGGCCCTGACCCGCTCGGCGGCGGCCTCGGCGGCGGCCTTGCCGGTGCGGGGTGCGATGGCAGTGGTGGAGCCCGCTCCGGTGGAGAGTTGCCCCACCCGCAGGGTGAATTCGAGCGGCACCACAAAGCGCAGCTCGCCGGGAGCGGCCTGCCCTGCCGGCGCTCCCGCTCCCAACGAGGCGCCGGTTCCCTGGCGACTGTCGCCCAGCACCGTCCGCGGGGTCGTCACCGCCTCGGTCCTCCAGGGCTGGTCCCGGAGGATCCGCCGGAGGGTGGGCGCGGTGACGGCGTAGTTGGTCTCGAATGCCGACCCGGCAAAGTGGAGCCCCAGTGCCGTGCCGGTCTCCACGTCGAGCACCACCGAGCCGGAGCTGCCCGGGAGGGTCGAGGCGTCGTAGGTGATGAACCCGCTCCGCGCCCCATCGAAGAGGCCCGGCGAAAACCGCTTCTTGCCCAGCACCTTGCCGAACAGCGCATGGAACGGCTCGGGGTCGTAGCCCCCGCCGGAGCCCGGATAGCCCACCACCGCGAGCATCCGGCTCGGGTCGACGGTGTCACCCGCGGCCAGCGTGATCGGGGTGCCGATCTTGTCGGCACCCGCGGTGCGGGCCACCCGGAGCAGCGCCATGTCGATGGCGCCATCCTCGGAGATCCACAGAATGTCGGTGATCGGGAACTCCCTCGGCTGAGCCGCTCCCAGCTCTTCCCGGAAGTCGATGGTCGCCGCCTGGCGCTTGGCGAAATCGGGCATGCCGGGGCGGAAGATCATCCGGCCACCCGATTTCATGCCGAACTCGCGGGCCACGTGCGCATTGGTCACGACGATATCGTTGCCGAGATCGCCCCCGATCAGCCAGCCGGTCCCGACCCAGGGGTAGCTGGCGTTGTTGGTCAGCTCGATCCGGCCGATGGAGGGGATCGCGGCGTCGAGCCGGACCCGGTTGGTTTCGAGCGCGTCGAGCAGATCGGCCGATGCGGCGGTATCGGGATCGACGAAGCGTGGATCACCGGTGGGGTTCGCCGGGCTCCGCACGAACCGGTCCTCGGTGACGACCAGCACCGGCCGGTACCACTTGATGATCGCCTCCGCCACCATACGGCCGCCGGGCTCCATCGCTTCGGTGGCGGGCCGCCGCGGGGGCGCGGTGCCGACGGCAGTGTTTCCCAGCCGCATGGGACCGCGCGCCGTGAGCTTTTCCGCTTTGCGATTCACCAGCTTCCGATAGCGTTCCTCGTTCATGACAGCCTGCCTTTGCTTCTCGGAGACCCGGCACCGTCGGGGGAGGCCGGGAGGAAGGTTCGAACCAGGACGGCAAAGCGGTGCAGGCCCAGCTCGCTGTCGATGCCGAGCTTGCGGCGGAGATTGGCGCGGTGGAAGGCGACCGTCGCTTCGGTGAGGCCGATCGCCTTGCCCATCGCGGCGGACGACAGGCCCTCGCCCAGGAGCAGCAGAATCTTTTCCTGCTGGGGCGTCAGGGAGGCCATGGACGGGTGCAGGGCCTGGAGGCTGGTGCGGTCGGTGTGTTTGGGAACTCGGGCGGAGACGAAATGCCTGCCCGAGAGGACCGCATCGATCGCTTCGCGGACCTCGGCGATCCCGTCATCCTTGGTGATGTACCCGTCGGCGCCCCGGCGCAGCGATTCCTGCACCAGCCAGCGATCGGCGTGCATCGTCACCATGATGACCTTCGACCCCGGAAACCGCTGCTTGACCTCGGGCAGCACTTCGAGCCCGCTCTGGTCCGGCATCGAGAGATCGAGCAGCACGCAATCCACCGGGCCCTTGCCGAGCAGCTCCAGCAGCTCGCGTCCGGAATGGACGACGCCGACGATCTCGTAGAAGGGCGCGAGGAGGTTGGCGAGGCCGCGAGCGACCAGCTCGTGGTCGTCTGCGATGGCGAGGGAGCAGCGAGTCATAGGGGTGGCCTGAAACCATGGGCGCCATCGACCGCGGCGCCCACCTCGGCACTATCATGGCTCCGCCGGCCCGCTTCCGCCAGAGACGGCCCGCGGGTGAGGCCGGAAACCCTAATAGAAGTACTAGGCCCGGCCGTGCAACCCTTTTCCGGCCTCCCGCGTCAGAGCGTCTATAGGCATTTTGCCTATAGTGCCCTGACCCCTGACCCCTGACCCCTGACCCCTGGCCACCATGCCCCAGGACAACCCCGAAGCCCACCTCCCCCTCCGCCCGGTCGAGCTCCTGCTCCTCATCATGCTCTCGGCCGGAAACCGGCACGGCTACGGGCTGCGCCAGGATATCCTCGACCACACCGGCGGGAGGATCGCGCTGGAGGCCGGGAGTCTCTATCGCCACATCCGCCGGCTGGAGGAGGCGAAGCTGGTGGCCGAGTCGCCCGCGCCGGCCGATGAGGACGAGCGGCGGATCTACTACCGGCTCACTCCGCTCGGGCGGAGAGTGCTGGCCGCCGAGCTGGTCCGGCTCAGGTCGCTGGTGCGGCTGGCCGAGTCCCGCCGGATCATCTCGCCGGTGCGGCAATGAGAGCCCCGGGCGAGCGGCTCTACGGAGCCCTGCTGCATCTCTATCCTGGGTCGTTTCGGAGCCGGTACGGGACGGAAATGCTGGCCTTCTATCGGGAGCGGCGGTCGAGCGGCGGCCGGAGAGTCTGGCCCCGGGTGTTTCTCGATCTGATCCTGAGCGCCGCCGCCGAGCACCTCCGCGTCCTCCGCGCCCTCCCCGTCTTCCGCGTCCTTCGCGTCTTCCGCGCCCTTCGCGCCCCTACAACGGGTCTCCACATGCAAACCTTCCGTCACACCCTCCGCGGCCTCGCCCGCACCCCCGCCTTCACCGCCGTGGTGCTGCTGACCCTTGCCCTCGGCATCGGGGCCAACGCCGCGATCTTCAGCGTGGTCAACGGGGTCCTGCTCCAACCGCTGCCCTTCCCCGAGCCCGACCGCCTGGTGGACCTCCGGTTCCAGGAGCCCTACTGGAGCGTCTCGGAGCCGGAGTTCAAGGATTTCCGGCGCGACCTGCGGCCGCTCGAGCAGCTCGCCGCCTACACCGATTACGACGCCAACCTGGAGGGAGACCAGGAGCCGGTGCGGATCAAGGGAGCCCGGGTGTCGGACGGGTTCTTCCAGGTCCTGGGAGTGGCTCCGCTGATGGGCCGAACCTACGCGCCCGACGAGGAGCGGTCGGCCCAGGTGCCCACCCCGGTGATCGTCATCAGCGAGACGGTCTGGCGCACCACATTCGGCGCCGATCCCGGCATCCTGACCCGGGAAGTCCGGCTCAACGGGGTGCCCCGCCGGGTCATCGGGGTGATGCCGGCCGAGTTCACCTTTCCTGACGCCGGCACCGGGGTGTGGCTGCCCCTCCGGCTCAACTACGACTCGCTCTGGACCCGCAACAATCACTATCTCCTGCTGGTGGGCCGGCTCCGCCCCGGGGCCACCGCGGACCAGGCCAACCTCGAGGCCAATCTGCTCACCCGGCGCTGGCCGGGGGACTTTCCCGAGACCTACGGCCCCGGCAAGGCGATCATTGCCGAGGTGAAGCCGATGATGGAGCGGGTGCTGGCCAGCTCTCGTCCCTACCTGGTGACCCTGCTGGCGGCGGTGGGCTTCGTGCTGCTCATCGCCTGCGCCAATGTCGCCAACCTGTTGCTGGTCCGGGGCGAGGCCCGGCGACGAGAGCTGGGCATTCGCACCGCGCTCGGCGCCACCGGAAGCCGATTGGTGGTGCAGCAGCTCACCGAGTCGGGGGTGCTGGCGATCGTGGGCGGCGGGTTAGGTCTGCTGGTGGCCTGGGGCGGCGTACGCGTCCTGCTCAGCCTGGCCCCTGCGACGCTGCCAAGGCTGGAGCAGGTGAAGCTGGATGGCACGGTGCTGCTGTTCACCCTGGCGGTGTCGCTGGGCACCGGCCTCCTGTTCGGGCTCCTCCCCGCGCTTCGCGCCTCGCGGGGCGACGCTTCCTCGGCGCTGCGGGACGGGGCCCGGAGCTCGTCCCGGGGCGGGAGCCGGATGCGGCGTGGGCTGGTGATGGGCGAGGTGGCGCTGGCGGTGGTGATGCTGAGCGGGGCCGGGCTCCTGGTCCGAAGCCTCCGGAGTCTCCAGCAGACCGACATCGGGTTCGATGACTCGAAGATCCTGACCGCGCGGGTCAGTCTCCCCCCGCTCAACTACGACTCGGATGCCAAGGCCATTGCGAAGATCGGGGAGATCGAGGAGCGGGTCAGGGCGTTGCCCGGGGTGGTGAGCGTCGGCACGATGGGGTGGACCCCGGTGGTGGGCGGTTTTGGAACCTGGTCCATCTCGATCGACGGCACCGAAGCTCCCCAGATCGCCGGCGCGCCCAACGCCGATCCGCTGCAGGTAACTCCGGGATACTTCGAGGCCCTGGGGGTGCGGATGGTGCGGGGCCGGGCGTTCACCGACCAGGACCGGGAGGACGCCCCGCCGGTGGCCATCGTGAACGAGGCGATGGCGAAGGCGCTCTGGCCCGGGCAGGACCCGGTGGGGCACACCCTCAGGATGTACGGGAACCCGGGGATGCCCTGGGTCCCCGTCGTGGGAGTATCCCGGGACATCCTGTCGAAAGGTGTCGGGAAAACGACGCCGCCGACCATGATCTTCCCCTATGCCCAGGCCGGCAAATCGGCCTACATCGTCCCCCGCCAGGTGACTCTCGCGGTAAAGACCACCGGCAACCCCGAGGCGCTGGGGCCGGCGGTGAGCCGGATCGTGCACCAGCTGGATCCGGGAGCGCCGGTGTCGGAAGTGCGCTCGATGGAGGCGGTGATGGGGACCGCGCTGGCCAGCCGGCGGTTCACCACGGTGCTGCTGGGCTGGTTCGCGGCGCTGGCCCTGCTGCTCGCGGGCGTCGGGATCTACGGAGTGATTGCGTATGGGGTGAGCCAGCGCACCTACGAGATCGGCCTGCGCCAGGCGCTGGGCGCCGATCGCGGCTCGGTGCTGGGGCTCATCGTGTCGGAAGGCCTGCGCCTCACCGGTGTGGGGCTGCTGCTCGGGCTGGCGGGGACGCTGGCGGCCGGGCAGCTCATTCGCTCGATGCTGGTGAACGTGAAGGCGACCGATCCGCTGACCCTGGCGAGTGTGGCGCTGGTGCTTGCCGCCGTCGCGGCCCTGGCATCGTGGGTTCCGGCCCGCCGGGCGATGGCGGTGAGCCCCACCGAGGCGCTGCGGGGCGGCTGAGCCGCTTTCCGCGTTTCACGGCGGCGCTGGCTGCGTTGCCGCCGCCAGGTCGTGGCGGTACCTTCTCGCGTATCGGGCACGAGGTGAGGGGTTATGACCTGGCTCAGGCGTGCGGGTTACGGAATCGCGGGTGTGGTGGCAGGAATGGTGCTGGGCTGCAGCAACGAGGGACCCTCCGGCAATGACGGGGGGATCGAAGTCGCGATCTCTCCTGCATCACTTACAGTGGCCCGAGGCGGCAGTGGCTCGGTGACCGTGACCCTGACCCGCGAAGGCGGGTTCAGCGGCGCCGTCACCCTGACGAATACCGGGCTTCCCACCGGCATCACTGTCAGTGTGGTGCCGGCGCAGCTCTCCGGAGCAACGGTAACCGCGACCGTCAACCTGACCGTGGCGGCAAGCACCGCCACGGGCACTTATACCGGGACGGTCACCGCCACCGCACCGG
>DATCXX010000362.1:0-3067 GCA_036565615.1 Gemmatimonadales bacterium
GGCGCGCCGAGGCAGGGGAGCGCCTCGTCGCGGAAGAGGAAGTGCTCGATCGGGAGCAGATCGGGCTCGAGGATCTCTACCTCGGACTGCGAACTTCCGACGGGCTGGCCGGGGAGCGGGTGCCTGCCGCTGTGCTGCGGCGCTGGACCGATGCCGGGTGGGCCCGCCCGGCCGGCTCGCGGGTCGCGCTGACACCCGAAGGGTGGCTCAGACTCGACGCGCTGGTGGCCAGCCTAAGTCGTTGCTAGATTTCCCCTTATGCAGAGTGTCGAAGGCCTCACCGAGCGGCAGTTCAAGGTGCTCGAGGCCGTCATTCAAATCTTCGTCGAGACCGCTCAGCCCGCCGGAAGCCAGGCGGTAGCGAAGCGCTCGCGTCTGGGGATCTCGCCGGCCTCGGTGCGCAGCACGATGGGGGAGCTGGAAACCCGGGGCTTTCTCTTTCATGCCCACACCTCGGGTGGGCGCATTCCCACCGACCGCGGCTACCGGCTCTACGTCAACCGGCTGATGCGTCCCGCGCCGGTGCCGCTCCTCGCCCGGGAGCAGCTCGAGAGCGAAATCATTCCCGGATCCCGCAACCCGATCGACGAGATTCTGCGCCGGGCCGCCCAGGTGCTGGGCGTGCTGACCCAGGAGCTGGGCGTGGCGATCGCGCCCACACTCGACGAGCTGGTGCTGGAGCGGCTCGAGCTGGTCCGGGTGAGCAGCGAGCGGCTGCTGGCGGTGCTCACGCTGCAGAGCGGACTGGTCCGCACGATTTTCGTGGAAGTGCCCGCGGCGGTCGCGCCCGAGATGGTGGAGCACGTCTCCCGGGTGCTCAACGAGCGGCTGGGCGGTCTCGCGCTCCGGGAAATCCGCGGCAGCATGGCCGAGCGGCTGCGCGACGCCGACAGCGGGCGGGGAGGCGAGCTGCTCAACATCTTCGTCGCGCAGGGCGAAGACCTCTTCGATCTGTCGGCGGGGGAGGGCAGCCTGGTGCTGGGCAGCGCGCAGCCGCTGGCCGACCAGCCGGAATTCGCCTCCAATGGCCGGATGCGCCACCTGCTCGACCTGACCGAGCGCCGCGACGTGCTGCGCCAGGCGTTCCTGGACCATCACCGCCGGGGGCTCACCATCACCATCGGCAGCGAGAACAGCGATCCCCGGCTCACCGAATTCACCCTGGTGACATCGGCGTATCGCCGCGGCAGCCTGAGCGGCGTGATCGGCGTGCTGGGCCCCACCCGGATGCCCTACGACAAGATTATCGGACTGGTGGAGCACACCAGTCGCATGGTGGAAGGACTGATGGAGTGAGCGACTTTTACAAACTGCTGGGTGTGTCCCGCGACGCGTCCTCCGACGAGATCAAGCGGGCCTACCGCAAGCTCGCGATGGAGTACCACCCCGACCGCAACGGCGCGCCGGACGCAGAGGCCCGCTTCAAGCAGATCGCCGAGGCCTACGAAGTCCTCTGCGACGACGACAAGCGGGCTGCCTACGACCGCTACGGCGAAGCCGGGCTGCGGGGCGGCTCGGGCGGATTCCATCACGTGGACCTGGCCGAGGCGCTCAGCATCTTCATGCGCGACTTCGGCGGCGGCGGCGGATTCGAATCGCTGTTCGGGGGCGGCGGCAGGAGCCAGGCCGAGTCGCGCCGGGGCCAGGACATCCGGGTGTCGGTGAAGCTCCAGCTCCAGGAAGTGGCCACCGGTGCCAAGCGCACCGTCAAGCTCAAGACCATGCTGCGCTGCGATGCCTGTGCCGGCACCGGCGCCAAGAGCGGCACCCGCCCGTCCACCTGCAGCACCTGCGCCGGCAGCGGCGAAGTGCGCCGGGCCACCCGCAGCATGTTCGGGCAATTCGTCTCGGTGTCGCCCTGTCCCACCTGCGGGGGCGAAGGCAGCATCATCACCGATCCCTGCGACGTCTGCCGGGGCGACGGCCGGGTCCGGGGGGAGCGATCGGTGCCGGTGGACATTCCGGCCGGGGTCTCCAGCAACAACTACATCACCCTCCGCGGCCAGGGCGCGGCCGGTCCCCGCAATGGTCCCGCCGGCGACCTGCTGATCACCATCGACGTCAAGGAGGATGAGCGCTTCGAGCGTCACGGAGACGATCTGAGCATCGATCTCCCGCTGTCGTTCAGCCAGGCGGCGCTGGGCACCGGGGTGACGGTCCCCACGCCCTATGGCGACGAGCGCCTGGCCGTGCCGGCGGGGGTGCAGTCCGGCACCGTGCTCCGCATCAAGGGCAAGGGACTGCCCCGGCTCGGTCAGAGCGGTGCCGGCGATCTCAACGTGCGGGTGCACGTCTGGACTCCGCAGAACCTCACCGGGGAGCAGCGCCGGCTGCTGGAAGAGTTCTCCCGGGTCGAAGGCTCCCCGCCCAAGGAGAGCAGCAGCTTCTGGTCCCGGCTCAAGGAAGCGCTCGGGGCATGAGCTGGTGCGCGGTGGACGTCCGGAGTCCCGGGGACTCGCGGGACGCCGTCGCGAGCTGGCTGGTGGGGCGTACCGGGCAGGCGGTGGAAGAGCGGGACGACGGCACCCTGGTGGGCTTCTCCGAAACCGAAGCCGCGGCAGAGCAGCTGCTCGGTGAGCTGCACGCCCGGTTCGGCGCCGGGGTCGACGGCCGGGCCCGGGCGCTCCCCCAAGTGGACTGGAGCGCGCGGTGGCGCGACGGACTGGCTCCCCGCGCCATCGGCCGATTGGTCGTGACCCCGAGCTGGCTCGCGTCCGCCGCCTCGCCGGAGTCCCGGATCATCATCGATCCGGAGAGCGCGTTCGGGACCGGCGAGCACGGCTCGACCCGGAGCGCGCTCGCGCTGCTGGAGCGGCACCTGCAGCCGGGGGACCGGGTGCTCGACCTGGGCAGCGGCAGCGGGATCCTGGCCATCGCCGCCGCCCGGCTGGGCGCGCCGGCCATCTGGTGCGGCCGGCTGGGCCGGGACTCCTTGGGTGACCTCGTCGAGCAGACCCTGCGCGCAGCCGAGGTGCAGACGGTCATCGTCCGCGACAGCGCCCCGACGGGGATCATGGTCAAGCACGAACGCTTCGGCGGGGACGTGCACGTCGACTACCACCGGGCC
>DATCXX010000365.1:0-2249 GCA_036565615.1 Gemmatimonadales bacterium
TCCGCTACCTGCTGCTCCCCACGACCTCGCCGATCCACAGCAACCTGAGCTGGGTCGGCGCGGCGGTGTACCGCTACGGGAGTATCGCGTTCGGCGCCGGAGGCAAGTTCGTCTCGGTCGAGGAGCGCAACGGGCCGATCACCCGGTCGCTCACCAGCCAGCTCGCGGTACAGGTGGCGTTCTTCGATATCGCGGCCCTCGCGCTGAGCCTCCAGAACCTGGGCCAGGCCCGGATCAGCGGCGACGGTCTGGTGCTCCCCGATGCGCTCCACCTCGGCTTCAGTCTGAACCTGCTGGACACCTACTCCAACGGACGCCTCCTCGCCACGGTGGAAAGCGTCTGGACCGAGCAGGACCGGGGACGGACGGTGCTGGGTCTCGAAGCGGGCGCGGCGGTCGGGGGGCTGGGCATCGTGGCGCGGATCGGAAGCGGGCGGCAGCCCGGGCTGGCAGGGGGCCTCCTCTCCAACACCACGTTCGGCGCCAGCCTCCTCCTGGGACGCGCCCGGCTCGACTACGCCTTCCAGCGCCGGAGCGCGATCGGGCGGGACGTGCACCTGGCCGGGATGCGCTGGACGCCGTGACCCGGCGGAAGGTTCTCATGGGAATCCTGATCACCGCGGTGGCGCTCATCCTCGGGTACGGCACCGCCTACGTCGCGAGCGAGGACGTGCGCTATCTCACCCGGGCCGGCATCGAGCAGACCGCGATCCTGGAGAAGCGCCGCCCGCTCGAGCGGCTGGTGCGCGACACCTCGGTGCCGGCCGACACCCGGGCCTACCTGGCCCTGGTGCTCGCGGTGCGCGCCCACGCCGAATCGCTGGGACTCGACGCCGGCAAGACGTTCACGACCTATGCCGATGTCGGACGGGACACCCTCCTCCTGGTCCTCTCGGCCTCCCCCAGGAACTGCATCTGCCCCCACCTCTGGAAATACCCGATCGTGGGGCGGGTGCCCTACAAGGGATTCTTCGACGTCGCGATGGCGCGGCGCGAAGCCGAGCGGTTCACCGCCCGGGGCTTCGACATCTCGCTCCGCCCCGCGGCGGCCTACTCCACGCTGGGATGGTTCGAGGATCCCCTGCTCTCGACCTCGATGGTCCGGGATTCGGTGGAGCTGGCGGGCCTGGTCTTCCACGAGATCGCGCACAACAGCCTGTACGTGAAAAGCGCCACGCCCTTCAACGAGAGCTTTGCCCAGATGGTCGGCTACCGCTCCGCGGAGGAATTCTTCCGGGGCCGGGGGGACACCCTGCTGGCGAACCGGGCCCGGGACCGGTGGTACGACGAGATCGTGCTGGGAGAATTCTACGACGCGCTGCTCAGCCGGCTGGAAGCGTTCTATGCCGGCCGGCCCACCGGCGACTCGCTCGAGGCCGGGCGCACGGCCATCGGCCGGTGGGCCAAGGCCGAGCTCGAAGGGCCCTTCGGCTCCCGCTTCCGTACCGTCCGGGTCGGACGGCTGGCGGAACGCCCGATCAACAACGCCACCCTGGTTGGGGTTCGGATCTATCGGACCCACCTGGACTGGTTCGAGCGGTGGTACCAGCGGCACGGGCAATCGGTCCGCGCCAGCGTGGCCGAGCTCAAGCAGCTGATGCGGGGGGTCCCCGGGGACAGCGCATTTCCGCGGATGGAGCGGGGCCTCGGCGACAGCGCCCGCGCCGGTGGCGGATAGACGCTATCTTGGCAGGGCCGGTCAACGGTCAACGGTCAACGGTCAACGGTCAACGGTATTCCCTGGCTCCCTGGCTCCCTAGCCCCTTCTCATATGTCCCGCGACGATCAGCTCTCCCTGCTCAACGAGTTTCTGTCCATCCCGAGCATCAGTACTCTGCCCGCGCACCGGGACGACTGTCGCCGCGCCGCCGCCTGGCTGATGGACCAGTTCCGCGGACTGGGCTGCGACGTGGTGGATCTGCTCGAGGGCGACGGCCATCCGGTGGTGTGGGCGGAGAGCCCCCGGATTCCGGGCAAGCCGACCGTGCTCTGCTACGGCCACTACGACGTGCAGCCGGTGGATCCGCTCACCGAATGGATCTCCCCGCCTTTCGAGCCCACGGTCCGGGACGGAAATCTCTATGCCCGGGGCGCGGTGGACGACAAGGGCCAGGTCTTCACCCTGCTCGAGGCCTACCGCTCGGTGCTGGACGCCGACGGGAAGCCGCCCCTCAACGTGCACTTCATCATCGAGGGGGAGGAAGAGTGCGGCGGGCGGGTGATCTTCGACCGGCTCCGCGCCGAGCCGG
>DATCXX010000397.1:0-4615 GCA_036565615.1 Gemmatimonadales bacterium
GATCCCCACCGCCAGGTAGATCCGCCGCTCCAGGTACCACCGGTCGGTCTGCATGAAGTAGAGATTCCCGGGCGTCGGCCCGGGCCGGCCCAGCATCGGGGTAAAGCCGAAGAGCCGGAGCACGTTACCCACCAAGCAGAACCCGGTGAGCGCGACCACGATGGACGCGATGCCGGTCGCGATGATCAGCAGTACCCACTTGGGCCGCACCAGCGCCGCTAGCGAGGTGCCGGTCAGCAGGACGATCCCCGCCACCAGCCAGACCGTACGCTCGATGTACCAGCGGCTGGTGGGAACGATGTAGACGCCGGAGCGGAGGGGCATGGAATTCATCCTTTCCGGGGAGGGTGGGCGCGAGAGCGCCGCCGCAGCAGTAGGGCCGTCAGGGTCGCCGCCAGCGCGAGCAGTGGGAGGATTTCGCCAGGGTGCACATGGATCGCGTGCGCCGGATGGGCCCACACCGGGGTGAAGGGGAGCAAGATCGCGCCGCCGGCGGCGGCGACTTCCTTCCAGTGTCTCATGGGATGGCCTCCGTGACAGGCTCCCCGAAGGCCGGGGCGCGCCGTTCGAAAAATGCCGCCAGCCCCTCGGCAAACTCCGGTCCGTCGGCGGTCCGCACCAGATGCTGCAGCTCCTGATCGAGGTGATAGTCGAGCCGGTCCACACCGGCCGCCTGGTTGAGCAGGTGCTTGGCGACCGCGTAGGCGCCCGTCGGTCCGTCGGCGAGTCGCTGCGCCAGGGCCATGGTCTCCTCCTCGAACCGCTCCACCGGCCAGACCCGGTTGACCAGGCCCAGTTCCCGGGCCGCTCCGGCCCCGAGCCGGGGATTGAGCAACACCAGCTCCATCGCCTTGCGGAATCCCACCAGCCGGGGGAGGAAGAAGGTCGAGCTCTCCGCGCCGGAGAGCCCGGTCTTGTGATACGCCCATTCAAAGCCGGCGCGCTCCGAGGCGACCACCAGATCGCACGCCATCGCGAGCCCGAATCCCCCCGCCGCGGCCATGCCATCCACCGCGGCGACGAAGGGCTTGGGCGCGCGGCGGATTTCGGAGATCGCGCTGTGGAGATACTCCAGGATCTGCTTGAAGCTCTCGCCATAGCCGGTGGGTGGAGCGGCGCCCTCGGGATGGAGGTAGCCGAAATCGGCCGCGACGCCCCGCTCCCGGATGTATTTCAGATCGGCGCCGCTGCAGAACACCCCGCCCTCGCCCCGGATTACCACCGCGCGCACCGCGGGATCGCGGGCCATGGCGAGCCCGGCCGCGCGGAACTCGCGGGCGGTCGACACGTCCATGGAATTGAAGCGCTCCCGGCGGGCGATGGTGATGATCCCCACCGCTCCCTGGCGCGAGGTCAGAATCGAGGGCATCTCACGCCTCCGCGAGTCGAGGCATCGGCAGCGGTTCGGGATCGAGCTGCACTGGGCCCCGTCGCCCGGCGATCACGACCCGGCCGTTGAGCAGCCGGACCTGGTCCAGTGCGAACAACCCGATCGCGCGCGCCATCAGTGGTCCCCAGGCGGCCCGCATCATCCACTCCCGCTGGGCGTAGGCATACGCCTTGAGGATCCGGTCCGCGCCCCAGCGACGGGCGTCCTGGACCAGCGGATGAGACGGAAAACCCCAGGAACGGACCAGGGGCGGGCCCTGGTCCACCTCGGCGGTCACCAGATGGACGGTGGAGCGGGTCTCGGTACGGCCCGCCGCCAGGGCGTCGTAGGTCGAATGCAGGCCGCGGAAGCGGGGGAGTCCATCTCCACCCTTCTCCGTGAGATCCGCATCGTGGAGGTTGATGACCCTGCCCGGAAAGGCCGCCAGCAGCGGCTCGCTCACGATGTGGAGATAGCCGCATAGAACGATGAGGTCCGGCCCATAGCCCTTGAGAAAGGGAATGGCCCGGGCGTCGTAGTCGCGGCGCAGGGTCAGGTCGCCGCGCTTTCCGCCCCGCGCGGCGCAGAAGGTACCGAGGTCGTGGCTCAGCGCGGGGATGCCTGCGGCACGCAGCCGGGGAAGCTCCTCGCTTCCCGCATCGCTGCTCAATCCGACCACCAGATCGTACCGGCGGCCCCGCAGCGGATCCTCCTCCAGCAGCCAGGACAACCCGGGGGCGCGCCGGGACGTGAGTACGGCGACGCGAAGCGGAGTCAGCATATGCGCGGCAGCGGCTCGCCCTCGGGTTCCGCCATGAGGCGCCGGCCCAGTCCGGTATCGAGGATGACCCGCCCGGTGTGTTCGGCAATGCACTCCCCGATCAGGGCGGCGTCCCGCCCCTGCGGGTGAGCCCGCAGCGCGGCCAGGACCCGCTCGGCGGCGCCGGGGCGCACTCCGAGAAGCGCCTTGCCTTCGTTGGCGATGTGAAACGGATCGAGCCCCAGCATTTCCGCCGCGGCCCGCACCACCGCCGTCACCGGCACCTCGGGCTCGTGGATCACGATCCCGATCCCGCTCTTGGCCGCCATCTCGTGGAGCGCACTCGCCGCGCCGCCCCGGGTCGGGTCTTTCATGGCCACCAGGTCCGCTCCCGCGGCGGCAAGGGCCGCCCGGATCAGGCCGTTGATCGGCGCGACATCGGAGCGGAGCTCGCCGTCGAAGCCGAGCTCGTGCCGCTTGGCCATCAGGGCAATGCCGTGATCGCCCAGGGTGCCGGTCAGGAGCAGGCGGTCGCCCGGCCGGAGGCCGGCATCGGTCACCAGCTGCCGAGTGAGGCCGATGCCGGTGGTGTTGATCACGATGCCGTCCAGCTCGCCCCGGCCCATCACCTTGGTGTCGCCGGTGACCACCGCGGTGCCGGCCTCGAGACAGGCCTCCCGCATGGAGCGCTGAATCCGTTCCAGCTCGCTGCGCCGGAAGCCCTCCTCGATCACGATGGCGGAGGTGAGTCCCAGCGGCTCGGTGGCACCCATCATGGCGAGATCGTTCACCGTGCCGGCGATGGCCAGGCGGCCGATATCGCCGCCGGGAAACACGATGGGGTGCACCACATGGGAATCGGTGGTCAGCACCAGCCACTGGTCGCCCAGCGGAAAGGCGGCGCCGTCGTCCATTTCCGCGAGCCCGATCGCCGCGCCGGGCGCGGTGGGGAACCCCGCCGCCAGGCATTCCTCGATCAGCAGTCGCATGGCGCGACCGCCGGCGCCCTGGCGCAGGGTGACCAGCTCTTCGCGCACCGCCAGCAGTCCGGTCACAGGTCGGGGTGCCCTCCGTATTGGTGCCAGATCTTGCAAGTGCCCTCGTTGGACACCATGCAGGCTCCGACCGGAGTGTCAGGAGTGCACTCCTTGCCGAAGAGCGGGCAACGGACCGGGGACGCGGTCCCGGCCATGATATCGCCGCAGATGCAGCTCTGGGTCAGCGTGGCGGGGGCGTACTCCCACAGGCGGCGTACGTCGATGGCAAAACGGCGCCGGGCATCGAGATGGGCGAATTCGTCGCGAAGCCGAAGGTTTCCGTTGGGAATGTGGGCGATGCCCCGCCAGTTGCCCCCGACGCTGCGAAACACCCGCCAGAGCTGGGCCTGGGCGTTGCGGTTGCCCTCGGGGGTCACGCAGCGGGGAAACATGTTTTCCACCCGCATGCTCCGGTCGCGGATCAGCTCGAGCAGCTTGACCAGACCGGCCAGGATGTCGAGCGGCTCGAAGCCGGCCACCACGACCGGGATCCGGTGGTGCGCCACGAAGCGCTCGAAGATCGCCGAGCCGGTGATCGCCGCGGCGTGGCCGGCGGCCAGGAAGCCCTCGACCCGGTTGCCCGGCATCTCGGCGACGATCTCCATGACCGGCGGGATGTACTTGTGGGCGGAGAGCACCGAAAAGTTGGGCGGCGGATCGGCCAGCACCACCGCCGCGGTAGCTACCGCGGTAGTCTCGAACCCGCTGGCGAAGAACACCACCTCTTCGGTGGTGTCGCGAGCCAGCTCGACCGCCTCCGCTGCGCTGTAGAGCACTTCGATCCGGGCGCCCTCGGCGTGGGCATCGGCCAGCGACCGGGAGGTGCCGGGGACCCGCAGCATGTCGCCGTAGGTCGCGATGATCCGGCCGTCGAGGGCGAGGGCCACCGCCTCGTCCACTTCGGGGACATCGGTGACGCAGACCGGGCAACCGGGCCCCATGATGACGTTGAGCGGTTTGGGGAGCAGGGTGCGGAGCCCGAATTTCGCGATCGACTGTTCGTGGCTTCCGCAGACGTGCATCACCGACACGGTGTCCCGGCCGATCTCGCCGCAGAGCTGCTCCAGCGCCGCCGCCAGGGCCCGGGCCCGGGCGGGATCGCGGAAGCGAAGCTGGCTCGCGCCCCGGTCGGTGATCAGCTCAGGCATCGGGAGCGTCCTCTCCCCGACGCGCCGCCGCGATCTCTCCCCGCACATCGGCGGCCATCATGTCGCTCTCCGCCTCTCGAAGCAGGAGGTCGTAGAGCGCCAGGGTCTCCTGGATCTCCGCCTCCGGGATCTTCCGGATGGCGAATCCCACGTGATTGAGGATGTAGTCCCCCGGCAGCACCGGCTGGTCCACCACGTCGAGCCGGGTTTCCCGGCGCACGCCCCAGAAATCCACCAGGGCGATGGTGCCCCGCACCTCCACGACGCGTCCGGGCACTCCGAGGCACATCGGTCAGCCCTC
>DATCXX010000409.1:0-3949 GCA_036565615.1 Gemmatimonadales bacterium
TCCGCCGCCGCCCGCGCCGCGGCTCCGGCCCGGAAGCCGATCTGGCACGCCGCCTGGGTGGTGGTGCGCCACCCCCACGGGGCGGTCCCCAAGCTGATCTGGATCTACGCCGCCGGGATGCTGGGCTTTACCGCGATGACCGCGGTGCTGGCGCTCTACCTGGGCGAGGTGTTCTGCTTTACCGAAGAGACCATCGGCTATGTGTTCCTGTACGTGTCGTTCCTGTCGCTGGTCATGAGATCCCTGCTGCTCGGGCCCATCGTCCACCGGATCGGGGAGACCGGCGCGATGCGGGTCGGCACCGTGGTCCTCTTCTTCGGGCTGGTGCTCTACCCCCAGGTGACCAGCCTCTGGGGCCTGGCCCCGGTGATGGCGCTGGTGCCGATCGGCACCGCGCTGCTCTTCCCCGCGACCACCGCGCTCATGTCCCATGCCTCGGTCAAGTCCGAGCTGGGAACCACCATGGGGGTGGCCCAGACCTTCGCGGCGATCTCCCGGGTGGTGGCGCCGCTGATCGCCACCTCGGCGTTCCAGCGCTTTGGACTGGGCGCACCCTTCTACATTGCGGGGGGGATCGTGGCGCTGGTTGGGGTGCTGGCGTTCCGGCTCGAGCCGGCGCCGGAGGGAGAATCGGAGACCGCATGAAACTGCCGGAATCGTCCGCCGCGCTGGCGGGGGCGACCTGGGACGACTGCCTGCCCTACTACGAGGCGCTGGCCGCGGTTCCCCTCGACGCCGCCTCGCTGCCCGGGTGGCTGGCCGACTGGTCCCGCTTCGAATCGGCGCTCAGCGAAGCGGCCTCGCTGGCGATGATCGCCTACACCTGCGATACCGCCGACCCCGCGAAAGAGGCGGCCCACCTCCGCTTCTCCACCGAGATTCTGCCCAAGGCGGAAGAGCAGAGCGTGCGGCTGGCCCGCCGGCTGGTGGAGACCGGGATGGTGCCGGAGGGCATGGAGACCACGGTCGCCCGCTTCAAGACCTCGATCGAGATCTTCCGGGAGGAGAACGTCCCCCTCTTCGCCGAGCTGGAGGAGATGGCGTCGAAGTACCAGCGGATCACCGGAGGGATGATGGCGGAATGGGAGGGAGAACAGCGTCCCCTCCCGATGCTCTCGCCCTTCCTCCAGGCCCGGGAACGCCCCGTGCGGGAGCGGGCGTTCCGGGCCACCGTCACCCCCTACATGGACGTGCAGCCGGCGCTGTCGCAGCTGTTCGACTCGATGTACGCCCACCGGCAGCGGGCGGCGCAGCAGGCCGACTTCCGCGACTTCCAGACCTTTTCCTTTGCCGCCAAACACCGCTTCGACTACACCCCCGGCGATTGCGAGCGGTTCCACGACGCGGTGGACGCGGTGGTGGTGCCGGCCTACGCGAGGGTGCTGGCGGCCCGGCGGGAGCGGCTCAACCTCGAGGCGCTCCGCCCCTGGGATCTGCCGGTCAACCCCTACCGGGCCGAGCCGCTCCGCCCCTTCAAGACCGGCGACGAGCTGGCCCGGGGGAGCGAGAAGATCATCGGGGCGCTCGATCCCGTGCTGGCGAAGCAGTTCCGCACCATGATGGACGAGGGGCTGCTCGATCTGGACAGCCGGAAGGGCAAGGCGCCGGGAGGCTACTGCGACACCCTGCATGTGAAGGGGCGGCCCTTCATCTTCATGAATGCATCGGGGGTGCTGGACGACCTGGTGACCCTGCTGCACGAGGCCGGTCATGCCTTTCATGCCTTTGCCTCCCACGCCCAGCCGCTGGTGTGGCAGCGGCATCCCGGGGCGGAGGCGGCCGAGCTGGCCTCGATGAGCATGGAGCTGCTGTCGGGACCGCACCTGGGGCCGCCCGACGGGATGCTGGACCAGCGGGACGCCGCCATCGCCCGGCTGGAGCACCTGGAGGACGTGCTGGCCAACCTGGTGCACATCGCCTCGGTGGACGCATTCCAGAGCTGGATCTACAGCAGCGGGGAAGGCGGCGACGCGGCGGTGCGGGACCAGGCCTGGCTCCGGATCCGGAGCCGGTTCGAGCAGGGGGTGGACTGGAGCGGACTCACCGCCGAGCGGATTGCGCGGTGGTACCGCCAGCTCCACATTTTCCTCTATCCGTTCTACTACATCGAGTACGGGATCGCCCAGCTGGGCGCGCTCCAGGTCTGGCGCAACCGGATGCGCGATGGGGCCTCGGCGCTCGAGGCGTATCGCGCGTTTCTTGCGTTGGGTGCCACCAAACCGCTCCCCGAGCTCTACCGGACCGCGGGGGCGGCGCTGGTGTTCGATGCGGTCGCGATGCGGCCGCTGATTGACCTGGTGGAAGAAGAGATCGACCAGCTGCGGCGATCAATCTGAGTCTCCCTTCGCGTCCTCCGCGTCCTCCCGGGAGCATCCAATGGCATTGTCACTGCTGACCGCACTCGTGGTCTCGACCGCTCCCCTGCTTCAGGAGTCGGTGGTGCCACCCCCTCCACGGGTTCCGCTTCCCCGTCCGGTGGCCGGTGCCCCGATCGCGCGGGTCAACGACAACCGCCGTCCCGCGGGCACTCTCTCCGGGGGAACGCTCACCCTGGCGCTCGACATCGTGGAAGCGGCCCTGCAGGCCGAGGGCGAGCACGATCCGGTGGTGCGCGCCCTGGCGTTCGCCGAGCCGGGGAAGGCGCCCGAGGTGCCGGGCCCGCTGCTCCGCGCCCCGGTCGGCACGATGGTGAAGCTCACGCTGCGCAATCGTTCCGATTCCGCGATCATGCTCGGCGGTCTTCGTCCCTCGATGCCTGCCGGGCGCGACACCGTGCATGTCGCGGCCGGCGCCACCCGGGAAATCACCTTCCGGCTCGACAAGGTGGGAAACTTCTTCTACTGGGGCGCCCTGAAGGGCCTCTCCACCTACGAGGATCGCTTCTGGCTCGATTCCCAGCTCACCGGCGCGTTCATCGTGGATGCCGCCGGGGCCCCGCCGCCCTCGGCGCAGGAGCGGGTCTGGCTGATCACCGAGTGGTTCTACGAAATTCCGGAGACTCGGACCTTCGAGTCGGTGCTGACGTTCAACGGGAAGGCCTGGCCCTACAACGAGCGGCTGACCTTCACCCAGGGCGATTCGGTGCACTTCCGGATCATCAACGCCGCGGCCGTCGAGCATCCCCTGCACTTGCACGGGTTCTACTTCCGGGTCACCCGTCATGGCGGGGATCGGGCCGATTCGGTGGTGCCGCGCTCGCTCCAGCCGCTCCAGAACATGCGCATCCTTCCGATCGGCGGGTCGCTCTCGCTGTCGTTCGTCCCGACCACCCCGGGAAACTGGGTCTTCCACTGCCACTTTGCCGGTCACGTGGGCGAGATCGTGAGCCTGCACGGCTCGCCCGAGGCGCACCTGATGGCGGGTGATGGGGGTGGCCGGCCGATCCCCTCCCATGATGCGCCGGGGGGGCACACCATGCGGGGGCTGGTGATCGGCATGCACGTCACGCCCGCTCCCGGCTACAGGGAGCCGGTCGTCGCGGAACGCCGGACCCTCAATCTGCTGATTCAGAAGCGCCCCAATGCCCTGGTGGGCGGGCAGACCGCCTACGGGTTCCTGCTCCAGACAGGGACAACGGCGCCGGCCCGCGATTCGATCCGGATCCCGGGTCCGGTGCTCGAGCTCAAGCGGGGCGAGCCGGTGCGCATCGTGGTGCGGAACAACCTGGACGAGCCGAGCGGGGTGCACTGGCACGGCCTCGAGATCGAGAGCTTCCCGGACGGGGTAGCGGGATTCAGCGGGATCGGGGACCGGATCATGCCGCCCATTGCGCCGGGAGAGAGCTTCGCGGCGGAATTCACCCCGCCGCGGAGCGGCACCTTTCCCTATCACTCCCATCTGCACGAAATGCGGCAGATCGGCTCGGGGATGTACGGGGCCATCATCGTGAGCGATGCGCCGCGCGACCTGAGCCGCGATCACCTGGTCGTGGCGGGTGGCGGCGGGCTGC
>DATCXX010000014.1:0-4175 GCA_036565615.1 Gemmatimonadales bacterium
TCGGCGGGGATCCCGGCCAGCGGAAAGGAATTCCCCAGCACACCGTCCCCCCGGGCCGCCGCCGCGCGAATGCCGCTCCAGGCCTCGACCGCCGCGACGCCGGGGACCCGTCCCACCGCGGCCTCGATGCTGTCGGCGGCATAGGAGTGGGCAAAGCCAACCGAGAGATCGTACCGGAGCACCTCGCCAAAGGTGTAGCCCACCGAGCCGCGAATCGAGGAGCGGAGATTGAGGGCGCCGAGATAGACCGCGCCACCGGTCGCGAGGGTGAGCAAGGTGAGCGCCATTCGTTGCCGGCGCCGAAAGGCGTTGCGGATCGAGAGCAGCATCGGCCGGGCTACCCCGCCGATCCCGCGCAAAAAGCGGGGACCTCCATCCCCTTCTCCTTCGATGCCGAAATCCCGAAGCGCCATGCTGACGGGAATCCGGGATCCCCGCACCACCGGAACCGCCGCAGCGGCCACCGGGAGGAGGGCCCCGACGCCCAGCTGAACCGCCAGCGCCCAGCCGGGAATGGAGTATCCCGAGAGGTCGAAGTTGAGCAGGGTTGCGCTGAATCCCGCGTACCACCGTCCCAGCACCGCGGCGGCCGGCAGGGCGAGCAGACAGGCAACCAGCCCGAGCACCAGCGCGAGCCCGAGATACATCGCGGCGAGCTGGCCGCCCCGGGCACCGATGGCTTTCATGACCCCGATTTCGCGCACCTGTCCCGCCAGCATCGCGGTCACCAGGTTGATGACCAGGAAGCCGCTGAGCAGAAGCGACAGGATGCCGAACGCGCCCTGGGTAAACAGCAGCGAATTGATCTGGGCGGCGTGGATGTGCTCGCCGGGCTCCGGCACATCGACATGGTGCACCGGTCTGCCGGTGCTTTCGATCAGGGTCTTGGCGTCGTACGCAATCCGCCGCACGGCTTCCCACCCCAGCGAGCGATCCGCAACCGTGAGCTGGAGGAGATCGAGCGACGCCGGCGCGCCGAGCCGGGCCAGCGTCGCCGGGGTGACGAATCCGTACACCACGTGCTCCATCCAGCCCGGGGCGAGGCCGACATCCCGGGTGATGCCGGTTACCTCCAGGGACTGCGGCTCCGCCTCTCCCAACTGCACCAGGATCGGCTCCCCAAGGGCCGCGGCGGCGTATTCCACCGAGGAGGTCTCGACGACGAGGGAGCCGTCGGCGGGAGGCCAGGCGCCGGAGACCGGCTGGAGTGTGCCGATGGTGGCTCCGGCGAAGTCGTCGGCCGCGAACAGGACCGCGGTGCGCCAGATGCCGCCCACCATGGCCCGACCGTAGACGGTCCGGCGGGCCTGGACCTCGCGGATTCCGGGAAGCCGGCGCACCCGCTCCAGCAGCGCGGCATCGATCGAATCGCTCCGGATCGTGGCCGAGGCGGGATTGGTCGCCAGGTAGCCTTCGCGGGTCACCCGCCGAAGCAGCGACCAGGTGTTGAGCACGGCGCCGGCACCCACAATCCCGATGGCGATGGCGAGCACCACGAGAAGGGTGCGCGCCTTGTGGTGCCATACGTCGCGAAGGACCTTGCGAACTCTCGGCCTAATCATTGGCCACGACGCGTCCGTCGCACAGGGTGATGGTCCGCGAGGCCAGGCGCCGGGCGCTGTGCTCGTGGGTCACCATCACCACGGTCTGACCCTCGCGCGCCAGGCCCTCGAAGAGCGCGAGAATCGCCTCGGATGTCCTGGAATCGAGGTTGCCGGTGGGCTCGTCGGCCAGGAGCAGCGTCGGGGCATTGGCCAGCGCCCGGGCAATGGCCACCCGCTGTTGCTGTCCCCCCGACAGCTTGGGCGGGAACTTGTCCGCCTGGTCGGCCACTCCCAGGCGTTCCAGCAGGGCGATGGCCCGGACCCGCCGCTCGCCGGGCTTCCAGGTGTCGCAGAAGTCCATGGGCAGCATCACGTTTTCGACCGCGGTGAGAGTCGGAAGCAGCTGGAAGAACTGGAAGACGATCCCGACCGCCTTCCCCCGCCAGGGGGACATCTCGCGCTCGCTCAGGGTGTGCACCGCGGTACCGCCCACCAGCACTTCGCCGCTGGTGGGCCGGTCGATTCCGGACAGCAGACCGAGCAGGGTGGATTTCCCGCTGCCCGATTGTCCGACCACCACCGCGAATTCTCCACGGTTGATGGTGAGACTCACGTCGGACAGCGCGGCAAACGGCCCGGCCGCGCCGGGAAAGACGCGAGAGACGTTTTTCAGGGTGATCAGTGCGTCAGGAGTGGGTTGCATGCCGCCAACGCTACTCCATCGCGGTGTTCCGGGGCCATGGGCTCCGGCGCCATTGAGCGGGTCCATGACACCATTGGGCGAATTGGGGCCTGAACACCCGGCGCTCCTCGTCTAGCATCCGGTACCCGGCAGCCAGCCACCTGGAGAAACCATGCTTCGCCTCACAAGCCTCTGCCTCTTCGCCCTGATCCTTCCCTGCTCCGCTCGCGCCCAGCACGGCGCCGGCACCTCCCCGGCCCCGGTGTCCGCGCCCGCCGAGGCCCGGCAGCACGATTTCCTGGTCGGGCAGTGGGAGCTGGTGGTCAAAGTCCCGCCGGCCGGGCTGGCTCAGCGGATTCACGGAGTTCCCCGGCTGGTGGGGACCTGGAAGGCGTGGCGCGCCTTCGACGGCTTCGGGGTGGAGGATGAGCTCCGCATTACCGATGAGGCCGGCAATCCGCGCAGCCTTTCCCACGCGCTGCGCTACTACGACCGGACCGCGCACACCTGGAACATCACGGTCCTCGACGTGTATCGGGGACGGCTCAGCAGCGCGACCGGCGAGTGGAAGGACGGCCGCATGGTGCAGAACGGCCAGGGAACCGATCCGGAGGGGAAACCCGTACTGGTGCGCTCCCGGTTCCACGACATCACGCCCACCAGCTTCAAGTGGCAGCAGGATCGTTCGACCGACAATGGCAGGAGCTGGACCGAGGGCACCCTCCGGATCGAGGCCCGCCGGGTGGCGGCCGCGGCGCCCCGCTGACTCCGCGTTCCAGCCTTGCTCCGGACCCGCCGGAGCCGCAACCTTCGCCCATGGCGCGCGCCGGATCAACTCCGAAAACCTGGGTGTGGCTCCAGATCTTCATCGGCTGGCTCCCGGTCTGGGCGCTCTATACCCTGATGGTCTCGCCGCTCAATCCGATTCACGGCGGGACCCCGGTGATGTACGCGTTCCACAACGGCCTGCTCGCGGTCGGGATCGCCGCGCTGCTCGGGCTCGGGGTGTACCGACTCACCCAGCGGATTCCCTGGCCCCACCCGTTCCGGGCCGGCTTCCTCGGCCTGCACCTGCTGGCGGCCACGGTCTACTCGCTGGCCTGCCTGGGCCTCAAGGGCGGGATTGACCTGCTGATGCACGGTCAGGCGATGATCGCGATGCAGTTTTTCTTTCTGCCCACCTTCGTGCTGGGGATCTGGCTGTACGTGATGGTGGCGGGGGTTTCCTACGCGACCCAGGCCACCGAGCGCGCCGCGCTGGCCGAGGCAAGCGCCGCACGCTCCCAGCTCACCGCGCTCCGCGGGCAGCTCAATCCCCACTTTCTGTTCAACGCCCTGCACACCGTGGTGCAGCTCATTCCCCGGGATCCCCGGCAGGCGGCTCACGCCGCCGAGCAGATCGCCGGGCTGCTGCGCACCACGCTGGAGGAGGACCGCGACATCGTCACCCTGGCGGAGGAGCGGGCCTTCGTGGAGCGGTATCTCGACCTGGAGCGGACCCGCTTCGGAGACCGGCTCCGGATCAGGATCGCCACGTCGTCCGAAGCGGATGCCGCCCGGTTGCCCTCCTTTTCGCTCCAGACCCTGGTCGAGAATGCGGTCCGTCACGGCGCAGCGCCCCGGGTCGAGCCGACCGACATCGTGGTGAATGCGCATCTCGCGGGCGGCGCCCTGGTCCTTACGGTACGGGATTCGGGAGTCGGGATGCCGACGCTCCAGACGGCGAACGGTGGCACCGGACTTGAGCGGCTCCGGGAGAGGCTTTTCGCTCTCTACGGCGGACGGGCGCGGCTCGCGCTGGAAAGCGGCGCCGGCGGCGGATGCACCGCGACTCTCACCGTCCCGCAGGACGGAGAAGACTGAGGTGCGGGTGACGGTTCTGATCGCGGACGACGAGCCGGTGGCGCGGGCCGGTCTCCGCGACATGCTGGCGCCGTTCGAATGGCTGG
>DATCXX010000059.1:0-2923 GCA_036565615.1 Gemmatimonadales bacterium
GCGGGTGCGGTTACGCGAGGGAGCCAACGTTCTCATATTTCCCGGGGGCGAGTCGGGGCACCTGGCGCTCCGGACCGCGCGCGACCTGTCCGGAGCGCTGGTGCTGGGACCGCTCCTGATCGGGCTCCCCGGGGTGATCGCGGGCGTAGCCGAAGACGCGGACTTCGACGAGATGGCGGGTACCATCGCGCTGGCCGCGCTGATGGCCGCTCCGGCAGGCACCTGAAGGAGGTCAGGATGGGATTCAGCAAGACCCTGAACGACGGCGTGGCGATCCTCAAGGTGGAAGGCCAGCTGATCGTGGGGAACCGCCAGGAGCTCAAGGGCCTGGTGCAGGAAGGCCTCGACCAGGGCGAGCGGAAGTTCGTGATCGACTGCACCCAGACCGGATACATCGACTCCTCCGGCCTGGGCGCCCTGGTCAGCCTCTCCAGGAAAGTCCGGGAGCAGGGCGGCGAGCTCAGGATCGCGGGCCTCAACGAGGATCTCCGCGCCCTGTTCGAGCTGACCAAGCTCGATACCCTCTTCCACATCTCGCCCACCGCGGACGACGCTGTCGCGAGCTTCTGAGATGGACGAAGGCAGCGCGGCGCCCTTGCGCCTTTGCGTGCACCGCTCCGGCGCGCGGCCCGGACTTCCCGCCGAGGGCGCGACCTCGGCGGTGTGGGTGGCGATGCGGGTGCCGGCCGATGTGCGCTGCGTCGAGGAAGTCGTGGAGCTCATGGCCCGGCATTGCTTCGCGGGGGCCGATCCGTGCCGCCGGACCAGCTTCCGGCTCCGGGTCCTGCTCGCGGAAGCGCTCACCAACAGCATCCTGTTCGGGGCCGGCGGCGATCCGACCCGGACCGTACGGGTCGCGGCGGAAGTCGGCGCCGACACCATCCGGCTGCAGGTCACCGACGATGGCCCCGGCTTCGATCCCGACGCGGTGACCGATCCCACCCTGCCGGGCACGGTCCGCCGTCCCATGGGACGGGGGCTCTTCCTCATCCGAAACCTCGCCGACCGGGTGGAATTCAACTCCCTGGGAAACACCATCTGGATGACGCTGCCGCGCGCCTGAAGCGGTTACGCCCCGTCCTCGAAGCGCTCGACGGCACCGCCTCGGCGCGCCCGCGCCTCTGGCGCGCGACGGGAGACGCCCTGGTCCCCGCCTATGAGGACGGCGAGGAGCAGCGCATCCCGCTGCCCCGGGAGGACGGTCCGGCGCACACCGCCGAAGGCGGCGTCATCCGTCCCCTGGGAACCGGGGGAGGGCTCTGGCTGGAAACCCCGCCCGGGCGGGAGGGCGATGCCATGCACGCCCTGTTCTCGCTGTTCCTCCGCGCCGACCGGGAGTCCACCCACCTCTCCGAGGAGCTGGCCACTCGATACGAAGAGATCGATCTCCTCTACAGCCTCAACGACATTCTGGGCCAGACCCTTCGGCTCGAGGAGGCGGCGAACAGCATCATCCGGGAAGTCAGCGCGGTGGTCGGGGCCGCCCGGGCCTCCATGGCGGTCCTCGATGCGGAATCCGCCTGCCTCCGGACCGTGGCGTCGATGGGCCCAGGCGCGAGCTTCGCCTCGGTGATCCAGCTGGACGATCCGGAGTCGGTGGCTGCCCGCGCGGTGCGTGAGGGCGAACCCCAGGTCGGCGCGGGCTTCATGAGCGTGCCGATCATCTATCGCGCCCCGGGGGGTGCGCCCCGATGCGTGGGGGTGATCAATCTCACCGACCGGATCGGCGAGGGCCGCTTCACCGCGACCGATCAGAAGCTGGTGACCGCGGCCGCCAATCAGATCGGCGCCGCGATCGAGCTGGCCCGGCTGGTGGCCCGGCAGCGGGAGCAGCAGCGGCTCCAGGATCAGCTCGAGCTGGCGCATCATCTGCAACGCTCGCTCCTCCCCGCACCCGAAGTGCTGCGCGGCGACGCCGAGGTGGCGGTGCGCTGCGTGCAGACCGAGCAGGTGGGGGGAGACTTCTACTACTTCAACCGGCTCGGCCTCGGACTGGTCGGGGTGATGGTGGGCGATGTCTCCTCCCACGGGATTCCCGCCGCGATCGTCATGGCCGCGGTCATGTCGGCGGCCGGCATTCACGCGACGGCCGGCGACGCCCCCGATCAGGCCCTCACCGCGCTGGGGGCGAGTCTCGCCGCCAAGTTCGCGTCCTCCGACACCTACCTCACCGTCTTCTACGGAATCCTCGACCCCATCAACCGGCGGCTCCGCTGGGCCAGCGCGGGCCATCCCCACGCCTTCCGCCTCCCCGCGGAGGGAGCACCGGAGCGGCTCGAGGCCACCGCCGCGCCGCTCGGGCTCGGCACCGAGGCCATCGAGTGCCGGACGATTCCCTGGACCGCGGGTCGCGATCTGCTCTGCCTCTGGACCGACGGGCTGGTCGATGCACAGAATGAGGCCGGGGACCGCTTCGGCGAGGGCCGCCTCCTGGCAGCGCTCTCGGCGCGACGGAGCTGGATTCCCGAGCTGATCGTGGCGGGAGTCATGGCCGAGGCCGACGGGTTTGCGCCCCGGCCCGAGGACGACCGCACCCTGCTGGTGCTGCGGCTCTAGCGTGCGAGCGCGGAAGCGATTCGGCCAGCACTTTCTCCAGCATCGCGCCATCCTGGACCGGATCGTGGCGTCGCTCGCGCCCGCGCCCGGCGATCTCGTGCTCGAGATCGGTCCCGGACCCGGCGGGCTCACCGAAGCGCTGGCGGCGCGGGGCGCCCGGGTCGTGGCGATCGAAAAGGACCGGGAGCTGGTGCCGCTGGCCCAGAGCCGGGTGCCGGAGGCGCGGATCGTCCAGGGGGACGCGCTCACCCTCGACTGGCGCGAGGTCGCGGGGGCGGAGCCTCATCTGCCGCTGCTGGTGACCGGCAACATTCCCTACAACATCACCTCGCCGCTGCTCGATCGCGCCCTCCTGCCGCCCCGGCCC
>DATCXX010000086.1:0-3994 GCA_036565615.1 Gemmatimonadales bacterium
GAAGCGCGAAGAGGAACCACCGCTTCCCTCTTCGCTCTTCGCTATTACGGACTCAGCCGCTCGATCATCCACCCGCCGGTATCCAGCCGCCGGTAGCGCAACCGGTCGTGCAGCCGGTTGGGTCTGCCCTGCCAGAATTCGTATTCGCCGGGGACGATGCGGAACCCGCCCCAGTACTCGGGCCGGGGAATCCGCTCGCCGGCATGGCGCATCCGGGCATCATTCCACTGCCGCTCGAGCTGGGCCCGGTCGCGCACCACCTCGCTCTGCTTCGACGCCCAGGCGCTGATCCGGCTCCCCTCGGGCCGGGATGCGTAATACGCGGCCGATTCGGACTCGGAGACCGCGACCGCGGTGCCGCAGATCCGCACCTGCCGCTCCAGCTCGCCCCACCAGAACACCAGCGCCGCGCGGGGATTCTCGGTGAGCTCGATGCCCTTCCGGCTCCTCGCGTCGGTGAAGAAGACGAAGCCGGCGGGATCGGCCCCCTTGAGCAGCACCACCCGCGCCGACGGCCGGCCGTCCCGGGTGGACGTGGCCAGCGTCATCGCATTCGGCTCCAGCAGCTCGGCGTGGATCGCTTCGTCGAGCCAGGAGAGAAACTGGCGCAGCGGATCGGGATCGAGGCAGCGCTCGTCCAGCTCGGCCCGCGCATAGGCGCGGCGCAGATCGGCAAGGCTCATCGTGGCCCCCCCGCGCCGGGCCACGGCCCGGGAGATTCCTGAGGCAGCTCCATGTGCGACTCCTCCGTCCGGAAAACCGAGAATCCCCGCGCCAAGTAGTTGGCCAGTGCGCCGGGGTGATCGAGGGTACAGGTGTGCACCCACACCCGACGGACCCCCGGCCGCATGGCCCAGGCCCGGTGCACCGCCTGGGTCAGCAGGTATCCCCCGATGCCCTTGCCGGCGAACCGGGACAGCACGCCGAAGTAGACGATCTCCACGTTCCCCTCCGGCTGCAGCTCCAGCTCGAAGTATCCCACCGGCGTGCCCGCCTGATGCGCCACCCAGGTTTCCACCTCCGGCCGGGCCAGCCAGGCCATCCACTGGTCCCAGGTCCAGGGGAGCCGGTCGAGCCAGTACCAGTCGCCACCGATCCCGGTGTAGAGCGACCGGTTCAGCTCCGGCGAGGGCAGCGAGGCGCGCACCAGCAGGATGTCGTCGGGCATCCGCGCCGCAGGCTGGAGCGCCGCGGGCGACAACATCTCCAGCGAGGTGGTGGTGACCGGCACCTTCACGCCACCACCCCGGCGCAGTCGCCAAACCCGATCCCCCGGAATCCTTCCCGCTCGCAGCGGCCCCGGAGAATCACCTCGTCGCCGGTTTCGAGGAATCGCCGGGTCTCTCCGTCGGGGAGCTGCACCGGATCGCGGCCCCGCCAGGTGAGCTCGAGCAGACAGCCGCGATTCTCCGGCGCGGGCCCCGAGATGGTGCCGGTGCCGAGCAGGTCGCCGGGGCGCAGATTGCAGCCGTTGCTCGCGTGATGGGTGATGAGCTGGGCCACCGTCCAATACATCCCGCCCAGCGCGGAGCGGCTGAGCCGGATCGGAGCCTGCCCCCGGGCCCGCATCGCCGCGCTGCTCAAATGCACGGTGAGCTCCACGGCGAACCCGCCCCGCTCCTGGTTCTCCGCCGACGCGAGATAGGGCAACGGCGCCGGATCACCCGCGGGCCGCGGGGATGCCGGAATGCGAAACGGCTCCAGGGCATCCAGGGTCACGATCCAGGGCGACACCGTGGTGCCGAAATTCTTGGCGAGGAACGGCCCCAGGGGCTGGTACTCCCAGCGCTGGATATCCCGGGCCGACCAGTCGTTCAGCAGGCCCAGACCGAAGAGATGCTCCTCCGCCCGGTCCAGGGGAACCGGATCGCCCAGCTGGTTGCCGGGTCCGACCCAGGCCGCCACCTCGCACTCGTAGTCCAGCGCCCGGGTGGGCGCGACCTCCGGCGCGGCGGCTCCGTCCTCCCGAATCTGCCCCTGCGGCCGCTGGATCGGCACGCCACTCGGTACCACCGAGGAGGCCCGGCCGTGATATCCGATCGGCACCCATTTGTAGTTCGGCAGCAGCGGCTCATCGGGGCGAAACATGCTCCCCACGTTGGTCGCATGATGGATGGACGCGTAGAAATCGGTGTAATCGCCGATGTCGGCCGGCAGCTCCAGCTCCGCGTCGGCCTGGGGCACCAGGAGCTCGGGCCGGGGCCCTTCTCCTTCGGCCCGGAGCAGCCGGTGGACCGCGCGGCGAAGCCCCCGGGAGGCTGCGCGGCCCTGCGCCATGAGACGGTTGAGGGTCGGGTCCAGCAGCGCCACCTGCACCGGAGGCGCGGCCTCCGCCAGCGCGCCGATTCGCGCTGCGGCGTGCAGGTCGAGAATCTGATCGCCGATCGCGACCCCGACATGAAAGGGGTCGCCGGTGCCACGGCGGCGGAACACCCCGAAGGGAAGATTCTGAACCGGGAAATCGGCGCCGGCAAGATTGGCCGTCTCCACCCAGGAGCGGCCTCCCGGGTCATGGGTTTCGTCGAGGCCGGAGGGTTCTTCCCGGCTCACAGCGGCCACTCGTCGAGCGGCTCCCGGAACGAGCAGGAGCCGAAGCCATGGAAGAACTCCGACCGGGTCGACGCCACGGTCTCGAGCGGGAAGGACTCGTCCCGCCAGGCCAGCGCGTCCGGTCCCAGTCGCAGCGCGCCCGGCTCGGTTTCCAGCAGCGCGCTGCGCACCACCTCCGCTCCCCTTCCCGACCAGGCCGCCAGCGCGGCGAGTGTCAGGTTGAGATACCCGTACATGGTCCCGACCGGCGCGTCGGGGGCGTAGGTCAACGGATACGCGCCCCGAAGCGGATGGTGGAGCCCGGCAGTGGCCTTGAAGGGGACGCCCCGTGCTTCGGCGGCGAGCAGGAAGTGGCAGACCGCTTCGGCGTGGGGAATCGCACCGGCCTCGGTGCCGCCGGCCCGGATCTTGGCGCGGGCGCCCCGCGCGGCCGCGACATCCAGCACGCCGTCGCCCGCTTCGCCGGACGGCACCTCGAGGTAGATCACCCATCCCGGCGGGATGCCGGCCAGCACCGCCAGCGCGGTTCCCGGCGATCCGGCCTTCACCTCCACCGTCTCCACTCTGGCGAATGCCTGGGACCGATGGAACCGCTCGATGGCATCCACGTCGTCCGCGGTGCCGGTGCCGATCAGGGCGGCGATCGGAATGGGCTGGCCGGGATCTCCGGCCGCGGACAGCGCATCCGCCATGACGGCCACTTCATCCAGCCGGCTCGCCGGCAGCACCAGCCGGCCCAATGCCCATGCATCGGGAGAGGCACGGTAGTCCCGGTAGTTCGCGATAGTGTTGCGGAGCGACAGGGTAGCCGGCGGAAAGAGTCCGGCGTAATCGATGGCGCCACCCAGGAGGGCGCGGGCGATCGGCGCGTCCGGCGGGGGAGACTTCGGCACCCCGGGAATAATAGCCGAGCGTTCGGAGGGTCGGAGATTCATCGGGCCAGCCGGAAAGGAGTGAGATCGAACGCCGGAGTCCGGTCGGTCGCGAGGTCGGCCAGGACTTCGCCCAGTGCCGGTGCGAACTTGAAGCCGTGGCCGGAGCAGGGGCTCGCCAGAATCACCCGGGGATCCGACGGCGACCGGTCGATGAGGAAGTCACCGTCCGGCGTGTTGGTGTAGAGGCAGATCGCGGTCTCCCGCAGACGGCCATTGAGGCCCGGGGCGCGGGAAGCGAGGATGGATCGGAGCCGGGCAAGCTCATCGTCGTCCACCGGCCGCCGCTCGTCATCCGGATCGGCCGGCTCGCCCTGGTGATGAATGGCGATCTTCACCCCGTCACCCAGATCGGGAAATCCGTAAAACATCCGCTCCGGAGCCCATTCCCAGAGAAAGACCGGGAGCCGCGCCGCGGCTTCTCTGAATGCCTCGCGTGGTTCGAACCAGAAGAGCGCCTGCCGGGCCACGCTGAGAGTGAGCGGTGCACCGGGCAGCGTCCCCGCCATCCA
>DATCXX010000105.1:0-6460 GCA_036565615.1 Gemmatimonadales bacterium
AAGAGATCGACGACGGTGGGTGGCCGCCGCTCGAGGATCTCCTCCCGGGTTATGTACTGCCCCAGCCCGAGCTTCTTCCGGGCCACGAACTCGGAGGGCAGCCGCATCCCCTCGATCGTCTCCTCCGGTTTGACCGGCTCCGGCGCCGTCGTCACCAGCTCGGGAAGCAGCAGCGCATCCGCCTTGCCCAGCTTGACCTCCAGCTCGATCACTTCCCGGCGGCCCACCGGCACCTGGGTCATGGGGGTTTCGTCGCCCACTCCGCGGACCTGGACCAGGTAGGTGCCGGGGGAGAGGCTGTCGAACTCGAAGGCGCCGTTCTTGTCGGTCCGAACCGTACGTCCCGCACCCACCAGGGCCACCTGGGCGCCGGCGACCGGCGCGAGGGTGCTGGTGACCACCACGACGCCCCGGATGACCGAGCGGCGCTCCTGGGCCCCGGCGGGGCCCCCGAGCCCGGCGGCGAGGGTGGCGACCGCGAGGAGACCTGAGGCGAGACGAACCATGAACGCTCCTAGGGGACGATCCGGGCGCTGTCCACGAAATACGCCGTTTCCCCGAAGCAGGTGCCGGGGAGTCCCCGGTGCTCCCGATAATACAGTATTACGCGCCGGCCCAGCGCGAGGTTCAACTGCCGGGCGGTGGCGTCCTTCCGGACCGTGAAATTCCACATCGTGGGGGCCACGCCCGGCACGGTGGTCATGGCCAGCTCGCCCTCCCAGGTTTTGCAGATCCAGCCCTTCCTGGAAAACTTCTGCAAGTATCCCGCCCGCTGGCCTTCGGAGTAGCTCCAGGAGAGGGCGATCGCCAGGTACATGGCGATCAGCACCACGGGAATCAGGAGCACGATCGCCAGCATCAGTTTCCAGCGCTGCCACCAACGAGGAGGGGAACGGGGGACACTTGGGGAAGGGGGAACACCGGGGGAAGGGGGAACGGGTGCGCCCTCGTCCGGGCGGGGCTCGCCGGCGGTCGGATCGGTCATCCGGAGAAGCTACGGGAAGTTTGCTTAGCGATCCAGCCTGCCGGAGGTCGAGAAGGCGAATCCCCGGGAGAGCACCACGATGCAGCCGAAGTGACCAGCGTCGTTCTTGGGGCGGCAGGCCAGGTCGAGCCGGGAGCTTTGGATCTCGGTGGCCCTGGTGAGCCCGAACCGGAGGCCGACGCCGAAGTCCACGCCGGTCCGCCGCGCCGCGCCGTGATACCAGGCACCTCCGTAGTCCACGAACCCCGCCAGCCCGATGGCGGTCAGCTTGTAGAAGTCGTTGGTCAGGGTCCAGCGATATTCGGCGGTGGTGAAGAAGGCCCGGTCGCCGGTAAAGGCGTGCTCCTTGAATCCCCGGGGACCAAGGCCGAGGCCCAGGTCGAACTCGGCGCCGGGAGCGGGCCGCTCCTGCCAGCCCACCGCTCCATGCAGAACGGCGAGGTGTCCCGGGGCCGGGAGCAGGAACGCCGTGGCGGCCAGGTGGACCGAGCCGGAGTCGAGCCCGGCCGCGGTGTAACGTCCGCTTGCCGTGGCGCTGAGCTGGAGGAAACGGTCGGGGCGGCCGAATCCGGTGCGCAAGGTGAGGAACGGCACCAGACCGTCCTCTGAATAGCCGAAGGCCCGGGGAGTGATCTGCACCCCGGTCCCCACGGTGGTGCTCACATCCACATCCTCTTCCCGGGCAAATCCCTCGAGGCCCCGTGACACCAGGAACCGGGCCCTGCGCCACTGCATGAAGGCGCCGGCCGCCCCGGTGACGGTATGTCCCAGCGTGTCCACCCGGGATGCGTCGGCGTAATCGTCCCGGCGGACCTGCCCGTTCACCCCGACTCGGAAGTATCCCTCGGGTCCGCCGCGCAGGGCCAACGATCCCGCCGCGCCGCCCAGGGCGTAGCGCCGCTGGAGGGTAATGCCGGGTTCGCGATTCCCCTCGAAGAACCGGAGGATCCGCTCGGTGCGCGCTTCCCCATAGGTCTCCCACGCGGCGCGGGTGGCCAGGGAGAAGAACGGTTTGGCCAGCCGGCCGAAGAAGAGATCGCCGTCGCTCAGGTGAGCATACTGGAGGGTGAGCCCGACCCGGCCGGCCAGGAGGCGGGGCTGGCGAAAGCTGGTGGTGAGGGTCTCCCGGTCGGGATCGATGCGATAGCGCACGCTCACCAGGGTCGCCGTCCCCAGGAAGTTCAGCTCCTCGAGGCCGATGGTCGGCACCCAGGTGGACCCCGCGGTGTTCAGATTGGTGATCGGCCGGGTGCTCCAGCCATCGCTGGTCGTCACCCGGATCACCAGGCCGGAGTCGCTCCGGATGGTGTCGATCGCTACCGCGCGAAAGACGCCGAGGGAACGGAGGTTGCGCGCCGTCTCGGCGACCGCGGCGGAGTCGTAAGGCCGGCCTGGCCGGAACAGCAGCTCGCGCCGGATGACCGAAGCGCGGGTGGTGAAATGGAGATCGTTGGCCAGCCGGGGAATGAAGCTGTTCGCTTCCGCGGGAGCGAAGACATCCTGGCGGCGGAGCTCGATGGCGCGGATCAGCAGGGCGGAATCGGCGGGGACGGAGGCCTGCGCGGCCAGGAGGCCGGGCGGGAGCGCGGCAAGGAGCAGCGCCGTCACCAGCCGGCAGATCACCCGGAGCGGTGGGAGCGCGGGAAGGTTAGCCGAGGCTCTCGAGAAGCTTCCAGAGCTCGACGGCGCTGAACTCCTGGAACCGGCGCAGCACCTCCTGCTCCGATGCCTCCACGAAGATCCAGCCGCTGGAGCGGGTGGAATCATCGGCGACGAAATGGACCTTGCCGCGAGAGGGGAGCTCACCCGGAATGGTTTCGAGAAAGACACGCCAGGAGGTTTCCCCGCGAGCGAGGTCGCCCAAGTGCCGGGCCCAGGGATGGTTGGGCAGCTCGAGTGGCGAGGAGGTCATCGTATGAATGAGTAAGGCCCGTGCCCACTTTCGTCCACCCCGTTAGGTTTGGGGCCCGATGACCCAACCCCCTGACGCCGCCTCGCCGGGAGCGCCCCGGCACTGTACGGCCTGTGGCGCCCCGCTCTCCGGCCCCTTCTGTGCTCGATGCGGCGCCCCGGCCGAAGGACTCGGGTGCGCTTCCTGCCGCACCGCGCTCACCCCCGGCGCGCGGTTCTGTCACCGATGCGGGGAAGAAGTGGGGAAGACTGGGGGAACGGGGAAGCCTGGGGGAACGGGAATTGGCGGGCGGGAGCGGATGGCGTGGGTGATCACCGGGCTCGCCGTGGTGGCCGCGGTCCTCGCCTTCCTCTGGCGGGGGAATGCCCAGCCCACGGTCCCCGACATGGGCAACGCGGGGAACACCGCCCCGGGGCTTTCGTCCCGGGCGCCCGATATCAGCAACATGTCTCCCCGGGAGCGGTTCGACCGGCTCTGGGACCGGGTGGTGCGTGCCGCGGAGAGTGGCGACACGGTGACCGTGGTGCAGTTCGCCCCGATGGCGCTGGGCGCCTACAGCATGATGCCCGACGCCGACGCCGACGCCCGCTACCACGCGGCGACCATTCACCTGGTGATCGGGGACTTCCCCGCAGCACTGGCGCTGGCCGACACGATCCAGGCCCAGGCGCCCGGGCATCTGTTCGGACACATCATCCGGGGAGAAGTGGCCGACCGGCGCAACGACGCCGCCGCCCTCACCGCGAGTTACCGCGACTTCCTGCGGGACGAGCCGGCCGAGCTGCGGGCGGGCCGCGCGGAGTACGCCGACCACAAGCCGATCCTCGACGACTTCAGGACCCGGGCGAAAGCCAGCCTGGGACGGTGACCATGACCAGGACCATCCACGTCGCCCATTCCCCTGACAGCGACGACGCGTTCATGTTCTACGCGCTGGCGGAGCACAAGCTGGACACCGGCGACCTCCGCTACGTCCACGAGCTGGCGGATATCGAGACCCTGAATCAGCGGGCCCTCACCGGCGAGCTCGAGGTCTCGGCGGTGTCCATTCATGCCTACGCCTACCTGGCGGACCGCTACGCCCTGCTGGCCAGCGGCGCTTCCATGGGCGACGGGTACGGACCCCGGCTGGTGTCCCGCCGGAGCCGGCCCGACGATCCCCGGGCCGGCATCGCCGGATTACGGGTGGGCGTGCCGGGACTCCGGACCACCGCCTACCTGGCGCTCAAGCTCTACCAGCCCGACCTCGAGGCGGTGGTGATTCCCTTCGACCGGATCGGCGCGGCGGTCGAAGCCGGCACGGTGGACGTGGGGTTGCTGATTCACGAGGGACAGCTGACCTACGCGGACGACGGGTTCGAGCTCTGGGAGGATCTGGGGGCGTGGTGGCTGGCCGAGACCGGGCTGCCCCTGCCTCTGGGCGGGAACGTGGTGCGCCGGGACCTGGGCCCGGCGCTCACCGCGCAGATCGCCCGAGATCTGCGGGCCAGCATCGAATACGCGCTGGCCCATCGCGCTCCCGCGCTGGCCCACGCCGGCCGCTACAACCGGGGAATCGGGGAGGAGAAGACCGACCGGTTCGTGGGGATGTACGTGAACCAGTGGACCGTGGACTACGGCGAGCGGGGGCGGGCCGCGGTGCGGCTGCTGCTGGACCGGGCGTTCGAAGCGGGGATTATTCCCCATCGCGTCGAGGTGGAGTTTGTAGGTTAGGGAGCCAGGGAGCCAGGGAGCCCGAGGGCTTCCCTCACATGGTGAGCTATAACATCTCATAGTCCCGCTGGCTCCCTGGCTCCCTGGCTCCCTGGCTCCCTAATTACTTTCTCACCCATGCCGCCCGCCCAACCTGCCCGCGACCTCAACACCATTCTGGTGGTGGACGACGAGGAGGGCATTCGGAGCTCCCTGAGCCGGGCCCTCACCGCCCAGGGGTATGACGTGATCGCGGCGTCGACCGGGGAGGAGGCGGTGACCGCGGTGCGCCGCCACAAGATCGCGGGGATCCTGCTCGACGTCCGCCTGCCCGACGCCAACGGCACCGACCTGGTGCCCCGCCTGCTGGAGCTCGAACCCAACGCCGCGATCCTGATGCTGACCGCCGTCAACGACGCGGCCAGCGCCACGCTCTGCATGCAGCGGGGCGCCATGGACTACCTGACCAAGCCGGTGGACCTGGGCGATCTCTCGCGGGCGATCGATCGGGCCCTGCGCCGCCGCGAGAGCCAGATGGAGAGCGACAAGATCAACCACTGGCTCAAGGAAGAGGTGGCGCTGCGCACCGCGGAGCTCCGGATCGAGCGGGCCAACCTGGAGCGGATCTCGGTGGCCACGCTGGAGGCGCTGGTCAACGCGCTGGAGGCCAAGGAGCCCTATCTCCGGGGGCACAGCGCGCGGGTCGCGGATTTCGCCGCAATGGTGGCCGCCGAGCTGGGTATGGCCGACGAGCAGGTGGAGTTGATCCGGACCGGGGGACGGCTGCACGACATCGGCAAGATCGGCATCCGGGAGGAGATCCTCAACAAGCACGGGCCGCTCACCGACGAGGAGTTCGAGCACGTGAAGGCCCACCCGGTCACCGGCTCCGACATCCTGGCCCCGCTCACCCATCTCGGCCCGGTCATCGATTTCGTGCGGAGCCATCACGAGCGGTGGGACGGCCGGGGGTATCCCGACGGGCTGATAGGCGATGCCATCCCGATGGGAGCCCGGATCATCGGGGCGGTGGAGATCTACGACGCGCTCACCACTTCACGGCCTTACCAGGACAAGATGACTCCCGAGCTCGCGGTCGAGCGCCTCCGCGATCTCTCCGGCAGCGTGATCGATCCCGCGGTCCACCGCGCCCTGCAGCAGGTGGTGGCCCGGCGGGAAGCCCTGATCTTTCTGGACGAGGGGCGCGGCTGATTCCTTCCAGCAACCGAAGCAACTTCCTTCAAGCTTGTGGTTCCCCGTAACCCGCCATAGTCTCCTTTATAGCATCTATAGCATCGCCGTCGGGTCCGCACGACCTGTTGACCGGAATACAGTCGTCCGGGGGGAGGGGCAAAGAAGGTGCCACGCCGGAACCCAGCGCGAGATCGCACCGACCCCAAGCCTCCATGTGACGAGCTGGAGGCAACCCGGGAGTCCACCGAGCCCCGCGAGGATCCGGAGCAGCGCACTCCCAGCCTTCCGTTCCCGGTAGTCGGCATGGCGGGGTTCAATCAGCACTTCACCAAGCCGGTGGATCCCGAAGTCCTTCAGGAATTCCTGGGACGGACCAGCTGGGACGAGGTGGCGGCGGAGGGTTCCTAACCCGCGATCCCGGCCGCATCCGGCGGGACGCCCTGCTTTTCGGCGGCATATCCCATGGCCCGGAGCCGGGCCAGCCGGAGCCGCATCGGCGGGTGGGAGGCGAAGAGGTCTCCCAGCGCACCTTCCCTGCTGGAAATCTTCCGCTCCGCCGGATCCACGATGCAGAGGTGCGCCGCGCCATGGGCGATCGCCCGGGTGGCCGAAGGCGCGGAGTCGATCTTCTCGAGCGCGCTCGCCAGGGCGAGCGGGTTCCGGGTGAACTGCGCCGC
>DATCXX010000119.1:0-4275 GCA_036565615.1 Gemmatimonadales bacterium
GCAGCAGGCACACTGCCGCGGCGAGCAGCGCCACACCCCATGCCACCAGTACCCACACCGGCGCGTGAACCATCCCGACCCGCGCGCTCCAGGCCGCGACTGCCAGCACCGCGGCGAGCCCCGCCCCCGCGCCGATCGCGCCCAGCCAGAGGACCGAGCGGCGAAGGGGGCGAGCCGCGTCTGCGAGCGCGGCCTCGGTGCGGGACCGGGTCACCGGCCGCCTCCTACCGCATAGAGAAAGAGATTGGTCCCCATGCGGAGCGCCGCTTCCCGTTTGTCCGGCGGATCATGGTGCACGTCGGGATCCTCCCAGCCATCGCCCAGGTCGGTCTGATAGCTGTAGAACACGACGAGCCGTCCATCCAGAAAGATCCCGAACCCCTGGGCCGGTTTCCCGTCATGCTCGTGGATCTTGGGGATGCCCTGGGGAAACTCGTATCGGGCGTGATAGATCGGATGATCCAGCGGCACCTCGACCAGCTCCCGGCCGGGAAACAGCCGCCCCAGCTCCCGGCGGATGGAGACATCCATGCCGTAGTTGTCGTCGGCGTGGAGGAATCCCCCCTGCTGGAGGTAGCGGCGCAGGGTGGCGAGCTCGGCGTCGCTGAAGCGTACGTTTCCGTGTCCGGTCATGTAGAGATACGGCAGGGTCCAGAGATCGGCGTCGGCGAGGGTGATGGTTCTCTCCCGCGCGGCGACCGGAAGTTTGGTGCGGCTCCCGATGGCCTGGAGCAGATTGGGCAGGCTCGACGGGTTGGCGTACCAGTCCCCGCCGCCGTCGTAGTGCAGCCGGCCGATGGTGAGCGGCACCTGGGCGGGGAGAGACGGGGCGATCATGGTCACGCTGAGCGCCAGCGAAGCGGCTAATCTCCACCCGAAGCTCCGACCCTTCGGGCGCTGGGCGCCCTCAGGGTGACAGCGTGCACGTCTCACGTCTCACCTCTCACGTCTCACCTTTCACGCCCATCGCAATCTCGTATGCTTCATTGCGCGACAGGCCAAACCAGGCGCTGAGCAGGGTGGCCACCTCTTTCCGCGAAATCCCCGCGGCGAACAATCGATCTGCGGCGGGGCGCGCCTTGTCTCCATTCGCCGTTTCGGGTGCGGGCGGTGCGCCTTCGACCACCACGGTGCACTCGCCCCGGACCGCCTCCGAATCGCCGGAGTATCGCTCCGCCAGCTCGGCCAGGGTTCCGGCGGAGACCTCCTCGTGGAGCTTGGTCAGCTCCCGCGCCACCACCGCGCGGCGGGCAGGGCCGGCCACCTGAACCAGGTCCGCGAGCAGCGCGCCCACCCGGCCCGGCGCTTCGAACAGCACCGTGGTCCATTCCTCCTGGCCGGCCCGGGCCAGCAGCCGGGCCCGCTCGGCGCCCTTCCGGGGAAGGAACCCCAGGAAAAGGTAGCGGTCCGCGGGCAGGCCGGCGGCCGAAAGCGCGGTGCTGACCGCCGAAGCGCCGGGCAGCGGGACCACGGAGAATCCGGCCTCCCGCACCTGAGCTACGAGGGCGGCGCCCGGATCGCTGATCCCGGGCGTGCCCGCGTCGGTGACCAGGGCGACGTCGTCGCCTTCGGTCAGGGCGCGCAGGATTCCCGCCGCGGCGCCGGCGCCGGAATGGGCGTGGAAGGACATCATCCGGGGCCGGGAGGCCCCGAGGTGGGTGAGCAGGGTCCGGCTCCGCCGGGTATCCTCCGCGGCGACGACCGGCACGGTGCGGAGCAGCTCCGCCGCCCGTGCGGTCAGGTCGCCAAGATGGCCGAGCGGAGTGGCAACGACGTACAGGGTGCCCCGGCGCACGTCATGTCGCGGCGAGGTGCTTGGCGATCCGCGCCTCGAGGGCGGCCTTCTGGGTCAGCCCGATCACCGTGTCCACGTGCTTGCCGTCCTTGAAGAACAGCAGCGCGGGGATCGACCGGACGTTGAAGCGCATGGTGGTCTTCTGGTTCTGGTCCACGTCCACCTTGGCCACCCGCATCCTGCCCTCGTAGCTGGTGGCCAGCTGCTCCAGGATCGGCGCGATGGCGCGGCAGGGACCGCACCATTCGGCCCAGAAATCCACGATCGTAAGGCCGCTGCCCTGCTCCACCTCGGTGGCGAAGTTCTCGTCGCTCAGGTGGGCGATGGTTCCGTTCTGACTCATGGTCATACCTGCTCCTGTTACCTTGTTCGTCATGTCCGACCAGCCCCGGATCGCCCATGTGGGCATCGCCGTGCCGGATATCGAAGCCGCTCTGGCGTTCTACCGCGATGTGCTGGGGCTCGCGCCCCATCCTCCCGAAACCGCCGACGGCGCCACCATCGTGTCCCTGCCGATGGGGGAGAGCGCGGTCGAGCTGCTCATGCCCCGGGACCCCGGCAGCCCCATCGCGAAGTTTCTGGAGCGTCGCGGCCCCGGCATTCATCACATCTGCTACCGGGTTCCCGATCTCGACCGCGCCCTCGACGCCTGCCGCCGTAACGGCTACCGGCTGGTGGACGAGCTGCCCCGCACCGGCGCGGGCGGACGGCGGATTGCCTTCGTCCACCCCAAGGCGACCGCCGGCATCCTGCTCGAGCTTACCGAGTGAGCTCCTCCTGGGGATCCTCACAGGGACGCGCCGGATTGCCGGCCGCGGAAATGTCGACGTTCTCGACCAGCCAGCCACCCGATTTCGCCCGGGTGACGATGGCGGGAATCTGCTTCACGCATCCGGTCCGGTAGAGCGCCACGATCACCCGGCGCTGGCTGTCGCTGCCCGACACCGGCACATCGGTCACCACCCGGCTGCTGTCGCCGCGGAGGTACGCCTGCATGATGATGACCCGCTTTTCCCACTCCGGCGGCTGGCCGGTCCGGGCGGCGGGGCCGTCGGCGCTGCCCCAGAGCTCCGCCATCCGGGCGAGATTGCTGTCCGCGGCCGCCCGCATGAACGTGGTCATGGCCTGGCTGGCCGAGGTCGCCGGCTGAACCGGTCCGCCGGCGATGGACGTTCCGCCGCCGCACGCGAGGGCCGCGAGGCCTGCAAGGAACACTGGTCGCATGGGGAGGCCCTCCTAGTGGGATGCAACTGCTCCAGCGAAAATAACCGGACGCCCACCCCCGGAGCAACGAGATGATGCGGCTCTACATCAACGTGGACCACGTGGCCACCATCCGGCAGGCGCGCCGCACCGACGAACCCGATCCCGCGGCCGCGGCCAGCCTGGCCGAGGCGGCCGGCGCCGACGGGATCACCGCCCACCTGCGGGAGGACCGTCGCCACATCCAGGATGCCGACCTCGAGGCGCTGGCGGCCGGGGTGAAGGTGCTGAACGCGGAGCTGGCGCTCGCCCCCGATGTGCTCGAGCTGGTGTGCCGGCTCAAGCCCTTCCAGGCGACCCTGGTCCCCGAGCGCCGGGAGGAAGTGACCACCGAGGGAGGACTCGATCTGTCCCGGCGTGATTCCCGGCTCGCCAATGCCATCGCCCGGCTCGACGCGGCGGGGATCCGGGTGTCGCTCTTCATCGATCCCGACCGCGCCACCATCGATGCTGCTCACGCGCTGGGCGTCCCAGCGATCGAGCTGCACACCGGCCGGTACTCCCACTACTGGCACTCCGGCTCCGCCGCGCTCGCCCAGGTGGCCGACGCCGCCCGGCATGCCCGCTCCCTCGGCCTGGCGGTGCACGCCGGCCACGGACTCACCTATCGCAACGTGCAGCCCATTGCGGCCATTCCCGAAATCGAGGAGCTCAACATCGGGCACAGCATCGTGAGTCGCGCGGTGCTCTCCGGCATGAGCGAAGCGGTGGGAACCATGCGCCGGCTGGTGGATGACGCGCGCCCGCGTTGACCAGGATAGGAGGTCAACCTAGTCTTCCCCATTCCCCATTCCCCTTTCCCCAGTTTATGACCGCTCCCGTCGGCCGCCGCGAGTTCTTCGCCCTCGAGGCGGGCGAATACCTCGAGCGGCTCGCCCTGCTGGTCGGGGGTGCCGAGCCGCCCGGTGCGGAGGAGCTGGTTCGTCACGCCCGGGCGTTGCGGGGGGCGGCGTTGATGGCCGGTCCCCCCGGCTACGCTACCGCGGCCGGAGCAATCGAGAGCACCAGCAAGGCGCTTCGCGACCAGACGCTTGAATGGACCCCCGGTCTGGCCGAGCGGCTGGCCCACGCCATCGAGGACTGCAAGGGGCTGCTGCGGAGGGTCAGGGAGTGGACCGACACCGATACCCAGCACTGCGAGCGGATCGCCGAGCAGCTGGAGACCGAGCCGGGGAGCCGGGACCGGCGTCGCGGCGGGTACGGCGGCGCCGGCAGCA
>DATCXX010000134.1:0-4990 GCA_036565615.1 Gemmatimonadales bacterium
GCCCGCGCGGCGGCGTCGTTGAGCACCCGATGGATCGAGGGCTGGTCGAACCCGGGGTTCATCACCAGGGGAATCAGCTTGATCCCTTTGTCCCGCGCGGTGGCGACAATCCGAGGGTCCACGCTCCCGGTAATGACGCCGTTCGAGTCCATCACGAAGACCTGGGGCGACACGATCGAGATCTGATCGGCACGGGCGAGGAACGCCTGGATGCTCTCCTCGCCCCGGACGTACCAGAGCGACTCGAGGGCTCGGCCTTGGGGCTCGGCGGCGGCGAGGGCGGCGAGAACGATGAAGGACGGCGTCACAGGCCACCGCGCGCCCGGTCGCGCCGAGCCCGCTCCCAAATCTGAGCTCGGATCCGTTGCAGTCCGGCCTGGAAGCGGGGATCGTTGCGCACCTTGTCGTACAGCCCTGACGCAATGATCACCAGGTCCTCTCCCTCCGGTGAGATCGCGTATACCCGCTCGAGCCAGGCCAGCGACTGCTCGGCGTTTCCGCTCCAGGCATAGTATCTCGCGAGCGCTCTCGCGGGCAGGACGCGACTGAAACCGGGATCGCCAGGCGCCGGGCTCGTGAAGGAGCCACGGAGCGAATCGACGTCCTGCTCCGCCTCGCGGACCCGCCCGAGGGAATACCTGCACATGGCCCGGGCACCGGAGTTTGGTCCGAGGTCCAGGGCGACGCACCGCTCGAACTCATTCAACAAGAGATCGGCCAGGCCCTGAAGCTCGCGCGCCCTGACGAGACCGGGCTCGAGGGCGAGCGCCCGGTCCGCTTCCTGCCGGGCGGTGGCGTGGCGCCCTGCCGCCAGCGTCATGTTGGCCGCGGCGATCCGGGCTCCCGGAGCCAGCGGGTCGAGGGAGATCGCGCGCTCGGCTTCCCGAAGCGATTCGGCGTAGCGGCCTTCCCGCACCAGGAACAGGGCATACCACTGATGCACGTCCGCCGAATTGGGCTGGAGCTCGAGCGCGCGCGTGAAGCCTGCTTCGATCTCGGCGGCGGGCGCCCAGGACCGGGTCAGCACCCGCGACCGGGCGGCGTAACCCTCGCCTGACGACGAATCCAGCGCGACCGTCCGGTCCAGCAGCCGAAGCGCCTTACTGGAGGCATCGTAGAAATCGATCCCGGGATAGGTGTAGTAGGCCCAGAGCGTATAGACGGTCGCAAGACCGGCATACGCCGGCGCATAGGTCGAGTCTTCCGCGATGGCCCGCTCGAACTGGGTCACGGCGCCTCGGAATCCTTCACGGCTGCGCCGATACAACATGGATTTGCCCGCCAGATACGCCGCGTAGGCCTCCGGACTCCCGGACCGCACGACCCGTCCCACCGTGGGAGGGACACCGACGGTCTTCACCAGCGAGTCTGCCACCTGCCGGGCGATCTCTTCCTGCACCGCAAACACGTCGGTCAGGTCCCGATCGTAGCGGGAGGTCCACACGTGGGCGTCGGTGCTCGCATCGATCAGATCGACCGCCACCCGGATCCGGTTCCCCTCGTGGCGAACCGAGCCCTCGAGAATGTGACGAACCCCCAGGGTATCCGAGATCTGGCGCATGGTCAGACCGCGGCCCTTGAGCGCCTCGGTGGAGGTGCGGGAGATGACCTTGAGCCCGCCAACCCGGGCCAGCTGCCCGATGATCTCCTCGGTCATGCCGTCGCTGAGGTATTGATCGGCGGTATTCCCGGTGCGGTTCTCGAAAGGAAGGACGGCGACGGAGGGCGATTCGGTTGCCGCACCAACAGCAGGCGGAATAGCGGCCGGGCGGAGGGGGCCCCAAATCACCAGGACGGCGGCGAGGAGCGTCACCCCGAGGCCGGCCGCGGCCCATCCCCAACGGCGCGCTGGTCGCCCGGCCGGCACCGGCGTGGCGGCAAGGGCGGCGGCAAACTCCCCAGCGCTGGCAAATCGGTCCGACGGCACTTTCGCCAAAGCCTTCGCCACCGCATCGTCGATCGCCTGAGGGACGACGTCACGAACCACCCGAATCCGGGTGGGGCGCTCGTGAAGGAGCTTGGCGATCACCGCCTGCACGGTCGGACCGGTGTGGGGCGGCTCACCGGTCAAGGTCTCGTAGACCATCGCTCCGAGCGAGTACACATCGGAGCGGGCGTCGATGTCCCTGCTGCCGCTGGCCTGCTCGGGACTCATGTACTGCGGCGTACCGAGGGAAAGGCCGCTCAGGGTCAGGCGATCGCCCCCGGCTTCGGAAGCCGCCAGCGCGATGCCGAAGTCGGCCACGACCGCCAGGCCCTCATGGAGCAGGATGTTCTCCGGCTTGATGTCGCGATGGACCACGCCAAGACGGTGGGCGTAATCGAGTGCGCCGGCGATCTGGGTACCGATGCGCACCGCATCCTCGACCGACAATTGCTTCTCCCGGGTCAGCCTGGCGCGCAACGACTCGCCCCGCACGTACGGCAAGGCATACCAGACGAAGCCGCCGGATTCGCCGGAATCGATCAGGGTGAGGATATGGGGATGATCGAGCCGGGCGCTGATCCGGATTTCCTGGAGGAATCGTTCGGTCCCGAGCGCGGCGGCGAGCTCGGGCCGGAGGACCTTGAGCGCGACCTCACGGTCGTGCTTCAAGTCCCGGGCGAGATAGACGGTTGCCATGCCGCCGGCGCCAAGCTCCCGCTCGATCGAATAGCGAGTGGCGAGGGCGGCAGCGAGCTGTTCGGGGGTTACCATCGGGATGCTGAAGGTAGCGCCCGGGCCGGACCGGAGCGAGTCATGTCGAGCGCAGCACCGCCAGTGCCGTCTCCGCCCGAAGCTCCAGGGATTTGGCATTCACCCGCCGGGCCGATGCCAGGGCGCGCTCCAGCGCTGCTTCGGCTTGCGCCTTGCCCGCACCGCTCTGCCGGAGCGCATCGGCCTTGAGCCGCCAGAGCTCCGCCTCATGGAACCGTTCCCCGGTCCGCTCCACGAAGGCCAGCGCATCGGTCAGCACCTGCAGCGCCTCGTCGACCCGGCCGGCGTGGAGCAGTCCTTCCGCCAGCCACCCGCCCGCCCACACCGACGCCCCGAGCTGGGTGCCGGTGGCGCGATGGCCGTCGCCTCCTTGCCGCATCAAGGCCACCCCCTCCTCCGCTCTCCCCTCCTCCGCCAGCAGGAGGCCTTTGAGCAGCCGTCCCGCCGCCAGGTACATGGGAATGCCCTGCTCCTCACAGAGGGCGATGAGCTGGTCGGTCCGGGTTCTTGCCACCTCCGTATCGCCCCGCATCTGGTGCACCCACGCGGTGAAGAACATGGTCTGGGCCATCCCGGCCGGGGTGCCGAGCGCCTGGGCCAGCGCCATCGCCTCCTCCGATCGGTCCCGGGCCTCCTCGGGATACCCGAGGTACCAGAGGGTGAGCGCCAGAAAGGAGAGGCAGGCCACGCCCGAGTCGTAGCCGAACTGGGTCGCGTCGGACCCCAGCCCCTCCCGGTCGTAGAGCTCGGCCCCGCGCTCGAGATGGCGGCGGGCGGCGCGGAGCTCGCCGGTCCAGAGGCTGGTGTCGCCCAGCGCGTCGTGGGCCACGATCAGCAGGGCGGGATCCCGCCGTCGGTCGGCGAAGGTGAACAGCTCCTTGGCGAACTGGAGCGCCACATCGTACTCGGCCCGCAGCTCGTGAAACTCCCAGAGTCCCCGCAGAATCGCCACCAGCTGGCGATCGTCCCGGGCCCGTTCCGACAAGAGGGCGGCTCGGCGGTACGCCTTGCCCACCTCGGCTTCGCCATAGCCCCGGGTGATCCGGAGCGCGGCGCCCAGCGCAACCTGAAGCGCCAGCTCGCGCCGGTCCCGGTCCCGCGATTCGGGCGCCGCCTCGAGCAGCGCGATGCCCCGGGCGGCCAGCGCGGCGGATTCGTGGTTGGCGTGGACCTCGAAGGCCTGCCGGGCGGCCACCAGCAGGTACCCCGCCGCGCGGGCCGGCTCCCGGGCGCCTTCCCACAGCATGGCCAGCTCCTGGGCCACCTCGGCGGTCTTGTCACCCGACAGGGTCTCCAGCGCACCGGCCACCGCGGTGTGGAGCTGGGTGCGCCGGGTGGCCCGCAACGTGGCGTAGAGCGCGTTCTGGTACAGCGCGTGGACGAAGCGGTAGCGGAGCGAGGGGGAGCGATCGGGGAGCTCGTGCTCCTCCACCACCCGGACCAGGGCGTGGACCCGCTCCAGTTCTTCGAGCCTGGTCTCGATATCGAGCGGCTCCTGGGCCAGCGCCTTGGCCACGACCGCGGAATCGAATTCGTAGCCCTGCACGCTCGCGGCAACCAGGAGGCCGCGGTCCTGGTCGCCCAGCTGGCCAATCTTGCGCTCGATCATCCCCCGCACCGATTCGGGCAGAACCTTTTCCAGGTCCGGCATTGCCTGGGCCAGCACCCATCCTTCCGGATCGGACCGGATCACCCCGCCGTCCCTGAGGTAGCGGACCAGGTCCGCCATGAAGAGCGGGCTGCCTTCGGTCTTGGCGAGGATCAGCGCCGGGAAATCCTCCGGAAAGCGGTGTCCGGGAAACACCAGCGCGAGATACGCGACGATGTCGGCCAGGGTCAGGAAGGCGAGCTCGAGCTCCCGGCAGAGCCCGCGGGACTGCAGGTCGGGCTTGAGCTGGAGGAAGGGGTGCCGGGTCAGCTGGAGGTCGGAGGGCCGGTAGGTGACCACCACCAGCACCGCCGTGTTAGGAAAGCGTCCCGCCAGGTAACTCAGCAGGTCCACCGTGGAGACGTCGGCCCAGTGCAGGTCGTCGATGAACAGCACCAGGGGGCGGAGCCGGGCCATCGCGGACACGAAGGCGCCCAGCTCGCGCTTCATCCGCTCCTGGGAGGCGGACTCCATCTCGCGACGGAGCGCGGCCCGCTCCCCCGAGTCGGGCTGGGTCGCGACCTGGGCGTACCAGGTGGGGGCCAGCTCCCGCATCGCCTGGGCGCACTCGGGACCCTGGGTCCGGAGCAGCCCCTCGAGGGCTTCGAGGTGCGGCAGATAGGCGTCGGTGCCGGCGAGGCGCT
>DATCXX010000160.1:0-6592 GCA_036565615.1 Gemmatimonadales bacterium
ACAGCAGACCGACTCCGGCCGCCACCGCCATCGTCACCCCCAGCACCCGCGCGTCGATCCCCACCGAGCCGACCCGGGGAATGTCCGAGGGCGCCATTCCCATCAAAGCCCGGAGTCCCACGACCGCGAGCCCGAGTCCGAGAATCACCCCGGCGCCGGTGAGCAGCGCGCTCTCGGCGAAGAACTGCGCCGCCAGCCGCCGGCCGCTCGCCCCCAGCGCGGCCCGCACGGTCACCTCCCGCATCCGGGTGGTGGCGCGGGCCAGCAGGAGATTGGCGACGTTGGCGCAGGCCACCAGCAGCACCAGCGCGACGGCGCCCAGCAGCACCAGCAGCGCCGGCCGAACCGGGCCGAACACCACCTGGGGGAGCGCTTCCACGAAAATTCCCCGCCCGTCGTTCGATTCGGCGTAGGTCCGCTCCAGGTCCGCGGCCAGCGCAGTCAGCTCCTCCTGGGCGGGCTCGAGACCCACACCGGCGCCCAGCCGTCCAACCATGAGGAGAGGATGGGTGCCGCGGGACTGGGGCGTGGGATTGGGGCGAAGAGGAAGCCAGAGATCCACTCTGGCCCGACCGCCCCGATCCGCAAAGCCGCGGCCATAGGCCGCCGCACCGAGCATCTGCAGGGTTCCGAAATCGGCGGACGCGGGCAGCACCCCGACGATCGAGTGCGCCACATCGTTGAGGCGGAGACTCTTGCCGGTGACGGCGGGGTCGCGCAGGAACAGCCGTTCCCAGAGCTCCTCCCCGATGAGCACCACCCGGGGTGCGCCGGGGCGGTCCTCTTCCGGCGTGAAGCCCCGCCCCACCAGCGGCGTGATGCCCAGCAGCGGGAGCAGCCCGTGGGTCACCGCCAGGGTGGCGACCCGTGACGGCTCGCCGTCGTCCGGAGTGAGTGTGATCTCGGCGGGAACGAATCCGGCCAGCCGGTCGAGCCGTTTGCTCTCCCGCTGCAGATCGAAGTAGTCGGGCAGTGAGGCCGGTTCGCGCAGGGTTCCGCTCTTGCGGTCGGTCTGCCACACCATCACCAGCCGGTCCATCTCCTGGAAGGGCGCCGGACGGAGCAGGACCCCATCGACGACGCTGAAGATCGCGGTATTCGCCCCGATCCCGAGCCCGAGGGTGAGCACCGCGACGGCGGTGAAGCCCGGCGTCCTCCGAAGCGACCGGAAGGCCTGCCGGAGGTCCCGTCGCCATCCTTCCAACCATTCCGCCAGGGAGCGGCGCCGGACCGTTTCGCGGTCGATCCGTTCCAGCTCGGCCCCGATCCGGGGCAGGTCCCCGAAGCGGGCGCGGGCTTCCCGCTCCGCCTCGGTCCGGCTGAGGCCGGCGGCCATCAGCTCCTCGATTCGCCCCTGGAGATGGAAATCCAATTCCGCCGCGACATCTCCCTTGACGGCCCGCTTGCCCAGGGGAAGGCGGAACACCCGGCGGAAATTTGTCATGGCACCTCCTTCAGCGTGTCCATGGGGTCGACCCGCGACGCGCGGAGCGCCGGAACCAGCGCGGCTGCGACCGCACCGAGTGCCAGCACCCCGGTTCCGACTGCGATGGTGAGCGGATCGCGCGGGCTGACTCCGTAGAGCAACGAGGAAAGCATGCGGGCCAGCAGGAGAAAGCCGGCGAGCCCGATCGCCAGCCCCACCCCGGTGAGCGCGAGCCCGCTCCCCAGCACCATCCTGACCACATCACGCGGAACCGCGCCGAGGGCGAGCCGGATGCCCAGCTCGTGGGTGCGCCGGCTGATGATGTAGCTCAAGACGCCATAGACGCCGAGCAGCGCGAGGAGGAGCGCCAGAAGCGCAAAGGCCGAGAGCACCATCATGACCAGCCGCCTCGCGCCGAGCGAATCGTCGACCCGCTCTTGCATCAGCCGGACATCGTGCACCGGAAGCTTCGGGTCGAGCTCGGCCACGGCGCCGCGGGCGTGGACCATGATCGCGCCGGGATCCTGCGCCGTACGCAAGGTGAGGTAGAGACCGGAATACCAGGGAGCCTGACTGTAGGCATAGTAGATCGTCGCCTTATCGGGTTCGCTGAGGTCGCCGTGCTTGATGGCCCCCACCACCCCGATGATCACCGACGTCGGTCCGCCCTGGGAGATGGTCTGTCCGATCGGATCCTGACCTTCGAAGTACTGCCGGGCGAGCGATTCATCGATCACCGATACCCAGGGACTCCCCAGCCGGTCCGCCGGAGCAAAGCTGCGCCCCCGGGTCAGCGGAATCCCCATGGCTCTGAAGTAGTCCGCCTGCACGAACCGCATGTCCGCGTGACGCGCCGGCTCACCCGGGATCTCCGGTCGACCGGCGATGCTGAACGGGCTGCTGTTCCGGCCGGGGGCAAACGGGAGATCGCTGACCGCGCCGGCCGTCTCCACTCCCGGAATACCCGCGAGGCGCGCGCTGAGCTGGTCGAAAAAGCCGACCCGCTCCGGGGCCTGGGGGTAGGTCGCGCCCGGAAGCGTCACCTGGAAGGTGATGACCTGTGACGGCTGGAATCCGGGGTCGGTGTCGAGCAGCCGCGCCAGGCTGCGGATCAGCAACCCGGCACCCAGAAGCAGGATCAGGGACAACGCGACCTGGGCCGCCACCGAAAGGCGCAGCAGGCGGCTGCGGCGTCCACCCGCGGAAGACCCTCTGGCGGTTTCGCGCAGCACGCTGTGCAGATCGGTCCGCGCGGCGCGCAGGGCGGGAAACACCCCGAAGACCAGGGCGGACACAAACGTCACCGCAACGGCAAACAGCAGCACCGGCCGATCGAGGCGGAGGGTGCTCAATATCGGCAGCGCGGTCGTGGTCATCCGGGTGAGCACCCCGATGGCAAGAGTGCCCAGCACCAAGCCCAGCGCTCCTCCCGCCACGGCGATGAGCGTGCTCTCCACCAGAAGCTGCCGGACAATGGGCCACCGGCCGGAACCCATCGCGGCGCGCACCGCCAGCTCCTTCTCCCGCGCCGCGGCCCGCACAATCTGCAGGTTGGCCACGTTCACGCAGGCAATCAGCAGGACCAGCAGCACCGCCACCATCAGCAGTTTCAGCACCGGCTGCAGCTCCCCCGCCCGCACGGCAACCAGCGACTCGGCCGAGAGATAGCGCTGCCCGTCGATGGAATTGCTCGGCGGCGCACCACCTCGCCACTCGGTTTCGATGCGGTCGAGGCCCGCGGTCAGTTGTACCGGCGTGAGGCCGGGCTGCAACCGCGCGAGGGCGGTGGTCGACCACCGGCCCCGCCCCGCGCGAACCTCCGGAGTCAGCGCGATCGGCACGTAGACCTGCGCCGTTCTGCGGTAGGTGAAGTCCGCCGGAAGCACCCCGATGACCTGGTAGACCCGGCTGTTCAGCTCGATCCGGCGGCCGATCACCGAGGAGTCGGCCCCGGCCCAGTCCCGCCAGAACCCGTCGGTCAGCACGGCGACCAGCTCGTTCCCGCTCTCGGATTGCTCCGGCCCGTACAGCCGACCCAGGGCAGGCCGCACGGAAAAGAGCTCGAAGAACCGACCCATGGTCCGGACGGCGGTGATCCGGGAGGGGTCGCCGGACCCGGTCAGGTTGAAGCTGGTCCCGGCTGAGCCGGCCACCGCTTCGAAGAGCTCCCCATGCCGGGCGAGATCCTCGATTTCGGGCGGCGAGAGCTGGCCGCGAAAAAGCTTGAGTTGGGGAGCATTCTGCTGAATCACGAACAGCCGATCCAGTCCGGGGACCGAGAGAGGCCGGAGCAGGACCCCATCCACCGCACTGAAAATCGCGGTATTGGCCCCGATGGCGAGCGACAGCGTGAGCACGGCCACCAGGGTGAAGCCCGGACTCTTTCGGAGGGCTCGAACCGCGAATCGCAGGTCGCGCATGAGCGCCTCCAGCGACTCGCGCGCTGTCCGTCTTCGCACCATCCGCCGGTCGATCTGCTCCAGTTGAGCCCCGATGGCCGACCGGTTCCCGAAGCGGGCCCGGGCCTCCCGCTCCGCCTCGGCCCGGCTCAGGCCGGCGGCCATCAGCTCCTCGATCCGCCCCTGGATATGGAAATCCAGCTCAGCGGCGACGTCTCCCTTGACGGCCCGCTTGCCCAGCGGGAGCCGGAAGGCCCGTCGAAACTCGGGCCAGTTCATGGGCGTGCCTCCGCGGCGATGACCATGCCCATCGCCTCGCTGTAGCGGGACCATTTGCGGAGCTCCAGAGCCAGCTGCCGGCGGCCCAACGCCGTGAGCTGGTAGTACTTGGCCCGCCGCCCCTGGTCGGTGTACCCCCACTCGGCTTCCAGCCAGCCGCGCTGCTCCATACGGTGGAGCGCCGGATACAGGGCGCCCTCCTCGATCTGGAGCCGCTGGTGGGTGGTCTGCTCGATCCACCGCACCACGGCCAGGCCGTGCAGGGGACCCCAGCTCAGGGTTTTGAGGAGGATCAGATCCAGGGTGCCGCGGAGGAGTTCGAGATCGGACGGAGCCATGGCCGGGTTCCGGTGATGGGTCGCTCTAACCTAAGGTTCTTAGGTTAAGACGCCAGATCTCCGAAATTTGTTGCAACCGGACCCGGAAGGCAGGAAAAAGAGAAGAGCGAAGAGGGTGAGGCTGTTCCTCTTCGCTCTTCGCTACTCGCTATTCGCTATTCGCTGAGGCTAGTCGCCGCGCCGGATTACGACGCCGCCGTTGGTCGTCATCACTCGTATGGTCGCCCCGCCCTGGCCGAGCTCGGTGGTGACCTGCCGCCCGATCCTGCCCCGGACCGTTACCGGGAAATCGATATCGATTCCGCCGTTCGTGGTCCCGGTTTCCAGGCGAGCCGAGTAGTTCTCGGGGATCCGGACCCGGACTCCGCCGTTCGAGGTAATTGCCTCGAGCCCCTTTCCTTCCCAGCGATCCCCGACCAGCCGGACATCCACCCCCCCGTTGCTGGTCTCGGCCACCACGTCGCCCGCCACCCCTTCGAGGTGGATGCCGCCATTGGTGGTTTCGAGACGGAGCACGCCGCGGACCTCCACGACCTCGATGCCGCCGTTGTTGGACCGCAGGTCGAGATCGGACCGCGAAGGCACGTCCACTTCGAAATTCACCGACCACCATTCCCGGCTCCGGGTCTCCGGGCCCTCGGCGAAGACCCGGCCCTCCACGGTCCGGATCCGCACCGCGCGGGCGATCTCCTCGGCGCGCTCTTCGCTGCGGGCGTTGGCCTGGATCCGGGCCACGATTAGCACGTCCCGCCGGCCGGACCCGTAGACGCTGATCCCGCCGTTCTGCCGGCCGTCGATGACCAGGGTGCCCGCCGGGCTCGGCATCGTGGTCTCGCTGGTCATGCAGAAGCGCTCGGAATACCGGTCGCCGCCCCGGTCACAATCCCGGTTCCAGGTGCTGGAGCTGGAACGCCGCTGGGCAAACGCGGGAGTCGCGGCCAGGAGCAGGAAGGCGGCGCCGGTCAGCAGGCGCAGGGTGGGCAGGCGACGGATGGGCATTGGAAGTTCCTCCACGGGGTGTCGGCAATCGGATGCAGGTTGGACACCGGCCCCCCGCGGAGCGTTGCGCGGCAGGTCAGGGCCGGAGCTTGATGTCGGCCCCGGGGCACTTGATCCGGCGGAACCTGACCTCGAAGCTCGGGCCGTCCCCCTCGTTGCGAGGGATCAGGGCGCCGTCGGAGGCCAGCCGGTACATGATCCGCTGGGGGAAGTCCTTCTTGGCGAAATTCTCGAACACCACGTACTCGTCCACCAGGGTCTTCATCAGATAGGTCTCTTCCGGCTTGCCCTTGGCGGTGATACCCAGCACCACCCCGCTGTCGGTGACCTCGATCCGGTTGAAATCATAGCCGAGGGCGCGGTCCTTCTCGAAGTATCGCGTAGTGGAGACCAGCAGATTCTCCGCCGGCATGGTCCAGATCTCCTCGGCACGCTGGTCCTTGCCCGTCGGTCCTTCCCAGCAGCCCGACATGAACTTGAGCTTCGAGATGTCCACCCGGGGCGGGGGCTTCGGCTTGGTGGTGTCCTGGGTGGGCGGCTGAGGGGTTTGAGCGGCCAGCGGAGAAGCGCACAGGCCGCCCGCAACGAGGATCCATCCGGCGATACGCATAGGGGTCGCGCAGGTCTTTCCGGGGCGGGACGCCCCTGGCAGGGAGTTGAGTAAGAGACGATCCCTGAGGGGGTTGGGCGCACAGCAGTGGTCAGAGGTCAGGGGTCAGTGGTCGCGGAAACTCCCTGATCACTGACCACGGACCACTCGCGAGGGGGTCCCCTCTTGACTCCGAAGCCCCGGAGCTACATCTTTCCATCCGGATGTACGGATTAACGACATGACCGCCCCTGCCGTGTTCGACCGCCTGAGCGCGCTGGCCGACCCGATTCGGGGCCGGATCCTGCTCGCGCTCGAGCGCCAGGAGCTCACGGTCCGGGAGGTTCAGGCCGCGCTTCAGCTCCCCCAGTCCACCGTGAGCCGGCATCTCAAGGTGCTGGCGGATCACGGGTTGGTGGTCACCCGCAGCGAGGGGACCAGCAACTGGTACCGGATGCCGGCACGGGAGCTCGATCCGGCGGTCGGGCGGCTGTGGCTGGCGGTGCGGGACGACCTGGCCGGCTCGGCGGCGGCCCGGCGGGACGGGGAGCGGCTGGGCCGG
>DATCXX010000166.1:0-10425 GCA_036565615.1 Gemmatimonadales bacterium
GGCGCCGTCAGCGCGCCGTCGATGTAGTTGGTGAGGGTGGTCACCGGTCAGATGGACGCGAGGCGTCCGCCGTCCACCGGGAGGCTCACCCCGGTGATGTAGCCCGCGTCGGGAGAAGCCAGGAACGCCACCGCCGCGGCGATCTCCCGGGGCTCGGCGAACCGTCCCATCGGGATTTCGGCCTGCATGGCGCGCTCGACCGACTCGATCGACCCGCCGGGCGCGGCGGCGCGGCTCGCGATCAGGGACTCGAGCCTCCCGGTGCGGGTGGATCCGGGGAGGATGTTGTTCACGGTGATGCCGGAGGGCGCCAGCTCCCGGGAAAGGGTCTTGGCCCATCCGGCCACCGCGGCGCGGATGGTGTTCGACACACCTAACCCGCGAATCGGCTCCCGGACCGAGGTGGACACGATATTGACGATGCGGCCGAAGCCCGCCTCCCGCATCCCGGGGACCAGGCACTGCACCAGGGCGTGTCCGGCCAGGAGGTGGCCGGTGAACGCCGCAAGAAAGGCCGTCTCGGTGGCGTCGAGCGCAAGCCCTGGCGGAGGTCCCCCGGTGTTGTTCACCAGGATGTGAAGGGCCGGGTGACTCGCGAGATAGCGCGCCAGGGTGGCGCGCAGGGCGGCGGGATCGGACAGGTCCGCCACCAGGGTTTCATGGGCGGCTCCCCCCGGTGCGGGCAGGGCCGCGTGGGCGGCCGCCAGCCGCTCCGGATTCCGGGCCAGCAGCACGACGGACGCGCCGGCCGCGGCGAGGGCGACGGCGCTGGCATGCCCGATTCCCTGCGTGCTTCCGCACACCAGGGCCCGCTTGCCGTTCAGTGATTGCATGGCGACCAAGCTACTCCCGCCCTCTGGCGGATGGGAGTGCCGGTCGGGAGTCAGGCGGCGAGTCGTGCGCTCCGCAGGTGGAGCTGGGCGCTCACGTCGTTGAGGGCGAGGCGCACCTCGCGAACCCGCTCCGACGCGGTGCGCAGCACATCGTCGAGCCCGCGCCGCTCGGCCAGGTGGTGCTCGGCCGCTTCGGCGTAGCCCCGTCCCCCCAGGGTCTCGTAGTAGGACACATCGGGCCCCCCCCGGCGAAGCTGCTGGGCCGCGATCCGCTCGGGGAAGAGGCCGGAGAGCCAGAGGGCGTAATTCCCCAGGTGTACCGACACCTTGAACTGCCGGTCGCCGGTCGAGACGGAGAGGTCGGCCAGGATATCCACCAGGTAGCGATGGTCCTGGTCGTCCACGTCGTCGACCCGGGTGGCTCGCTGGCGGACCCCGAATTCGCGAAGCAGGGAGGCGAAGTAGTCCGCCACCACCGGGTCCTCCACTCCGACGTCGAGCAGGGCGTGCCGGACCAGGACGTAGAAAAGGAGGGAGGGGGAGGGTCCGGGGAGCGAGGCGCCCATCAGGTAGGAGACCACCTCGCGCCGGTCGAGCACCCGGTCGAGGTTTTCGTGCACGACGCCGTCCCCCTCCACCCTGATGCCGAGGAGATCGAGGTCCTTCGGGGTGATGCGACTGCGGGCGTCGGCGCTGATCACGTCGTCGTCTCCTTCCTGCTCCGGGTCTGGTGGGACCGGGGTACTTCGGGAGGTTGATGCAAACCGCGTACCTGCGGGCCTTGTGCCTCCGGAGTACAAGCCGTATTCCTACCTATCTATATACATACGACGACGTGCCGGTCCCGACTGGCACCACCCGCCGGAGTGAGGATCACCATGCAGGTGGATCGGAGTGACCTGATTCGCACGCTTTCCGACCTGGTGCGGATCAATTCGATCAATCCGGTGCTGGTCCCCGGCGCCCCGGGGGAGGGGGAAATCGCGCGGTACGTCGCGGCCTGGCTGGGCGACGCGGGCCTCGAGATCCTGACGGTCGAACCGGAGGCCGGGCGGCCCAGTGTGGCGGCGCGACTGCCCGGCACCGGGGGCGGCCGGAGCCTGATGCTGAACGCGCACATGGACACGGTCGGTGTCGAGGGGATGGCCGACGCGTGGAGCGGCGCGGTGCGGGAGGGGAAGCTCTACGGCCGCGGCGCCTACGACATGAAGGGCAGCCTCGCGGCCTGCATGGTCGCCGCGAAGGTCCTGGCCGGGGAACCGCGGCTCCGGGGGGATCTGGTGGTCGCCGCGGTGGCGGACGAGGAGTACGGGAGCATCGGCACCGCCGGGCTGCTCGAGCGGGTGCGCACCGATGCCGCCATCGTCACCGAGCCCACCTCGCTCCGGATTTGCCGGGCCCACAAGGGTTACCTGTGGATCGAAGTGGAGGTGGAGGGACGGGCGGCCCACGGGAGCCGGTTCGATCTGGGGATCGACGCCAACCTGCGCATGGGGCGATTCCTGGTGGCGCTCGAGGCCCTGGAGCGCGAGCTGCGGGCGCGGCCGCCCCACCCGCTGGTGGGACCCCCGTCGCTTCATGCCGCGCTGCTCGAAGGCGGCACCGGCCTCAGCACTTACGCCGCCTCGAGCCGGGTGCGGATCGAGCGGCGCACCGTGCCCGGAGAGACCGAAGCCGGCGCGGTCGGTGAGATCGACGCCCTGCTCGACCGGCTCCGCCAGGCGGATCCCTCGCTGCGGATTTCGCGGAGCACCTTCTTCAGCCGCGACTCCTTCGAGATCGGCCCGGATGCCGGTATCGTTCGGGCGCTCGATGCCGCGGCCCGGCGCGTGCTTCCCGAGCCGCCGCCCCACGTGGGCGACACTCCCTGGATGGATTCCGCACTCACCGCCGCGGCGGGCATCGAGACGGTGGTCTTCGGCCCCCACGGGACCGGGGCGCACGCGGCCGAGGAATGGGTGGATGTGGAGAGCGTGGTGACCACCGCGAGCGTCCTGGTGGAGACGGCACGGGACTGGTGCCGGTGATCGCGACTTCAGCCCGAGGCGACCGATGCAGGGATTGATGATGGACTGGCAGCTCACCCTCACCCACGTGCTGGAGCGAGCCCGGCGGGTGTTTCACGACCAGCAGATCTCCAGTCGGCACGCCGCCGGGGTCCATCGCTACCGCTTTGCCGACATGACCCGCCGGGTGGACCGGCTGGCCGGCGCGCTCGCGAGCCTCGGCGTGACGCGGGGAGACCGGATCGGCACCCTGGGCTGGAACAGCCACCGGCACCTGGAGGCCTATTATGCCGTGCCCTGTATGGGCGCGGTGCTGCACACCCTGAATCTCCGGCTGCACCCCGATCAGCTCGCCTACGTCATCAGCCACGCCGGGGACCGGGTGCTGCTGGTGGACGCCTCGCTGCTGCCGCTGCTGGAGAAGGTGCGGGACCGGATCCCCACGGTGGAGCACGTGGTGGTCATGGCGGACGGGCCGATGGGAGCCGGCCTTCCGCCCGGGGCGCTCGACTTCGAGGAGCTGCTGGCGGCCGCGCCCGAGCGGTTCGCCTGGCCCGAGCTGGATGAGCAGGAAGCCGCCGCCCTCTGTTACACCTCGGGCACCACCGGTCACCCCAAGGGGGTGCTGTACTCCCACCGCGCGCTGGTGCTCCACACCCTCGGCTTCTCGATTGCCGACGCGTTTGCGATCCGGGAGCGCGACGTGGTGCTGACCATCGTCCCGATGTTTCACGCCAATGCCTGGGGACTTCCCTTTGCCGCCGGGATGCTCGGGTGCAGCCTGGTCCTGCCGGGACCCCACCTGGTGCCCAAGGATCTGGTGGACCTGATCGAGAGCGAAGGTGTCACGTTCGTCGGCGGCGTGCCCACGATCGTGTCGGCGCTGTACCACTATCTCCGGGAATCGGGCCGCAAGGTGCCGACCCTGCGGCAGATTCTGGTGGGCGGCTCGGCGCTGCCCCGGGTGCTGCTGGAAAGCTTCGACGCGATGGGCATCGACGTGGTGCACGCCTGGGGAATGACCGAGCTCTCTCCCGCCGGCACGGTGTCCCGGCTGCGCCGGGACATGGAGGCGTGGCCCCAGGAGGAAAAGACCCGGGTCCGGCTGCTGCAGGGCTCGCCGTTTCCGCTGGTCGAGCTCCGCATCGTCCAGGAGGACGGGACGGTGGCGCCCTGGGACGGCGTGACCGCCGGCGAGCTGGAAGCCCGGGGTCCCTGGGTGACCCGGGCCTACTATGAGGACCCGTCCGGGGCCGACCGCTTCCACGACGGCTGGTTCCGCACCGGCGACGTCGCCAGCATCGACAACCGCGGATACGTGCGCCTGGTCGACCGGACCAAGGACATGGTGAAGAGCGGCGGGGAGTGGATTTCGAGCGTCGATCTGGAGAACGTGATCATGGGACATCCCCAGGTCGCCGAGGCCGCGGTGATCGCGGTTGCCCACCCCAAGTGGACCGAACGCCCCCTGGCCTGCGTCGTCCCCAAGCCGGACTGCGCCGGGCTCGACCGCAGCGCCCTCCGGGAGTGGCTCCGGGGCCGGGTGGCCGACTGGTGGCTTCCCGATGACGTGGTGGTGATCGACGGGGTGCCCAAGACCAGCGTGGGCAAGTTCGACAAGAAAGTCCTGCGGGAACGATTCAAGGACCACGTCTGGCCGGAGGCCTCGTGAAGCACCTCATCCCGACCGCCCTGCTGGTACTCTGCGCGTCACCGCTGGCGTCCCAGCAGCCCTCGCCCGCCCACGTCGCGCTGGCGCGCCGGGTGCTCCGGACCACGCCGCTGGTGGACGGCCATAACGACCTCCCCTGGCGCATCCGCGAAGACACCGTGGCCAGAGGAAATGTGGACGGGTATGACATCCGGAAGCCCGCGCCGGGACATACCGATCTGGCCCGGCTGCGGCGCGGCATGGTGGGAGCGCAGTTCTGGTCCATCTACATTCCGGGAGAGATCCGCGACTCGGGCTTCGCGCGGGTCCAGCTCGAGCAGTTCGACATTGCCCGCCGGGTGATCGCGAAATATCCGGACGTCCTCCAGTCCACGCCCACGGTCGCGGCGGTGCGTCGGGCTTTCGCCGCGGGCCGGATCGGCTCGCTGCTCGGGCTCGAGGGGGGACACGCCATCGAGAATTCCCTCGGCGCGCTCCGGGTGTACTACGACCTGGGCGCCCGCTACATGACCCTGACGCACAACGTGACGCTGGACTGGGCCGACGCCGCCCTCGACAGCGTGCGGCACGGCGGGCTGACCCGGTTCGGGGAAGAGGTGGTGCGGGAAATGAACCGGCTGGGGATGCTGGTGGACTTGAGCCACGTCTCCCCCGGCACCATGAGCGATGCGCTCAACGTGACCGAGGCTCCGGTGATCTTTTCGCACTCCAACGCCCGGGCCCTGTCGGATCACCGGCGCAACGTCCCCGATTCGATCCTGGCCCGGCTGCCCCGGAACGGGGGAGTGGTGATGGTGACCTTCGTGCCGACCTTCCTCTCCAGCGCGCTCCGCGCCTGGGAGGATTCCGGCGCCGCGAACCGGAAAGGTCCGCGGCCGCGGGTCACGGTGCGCGACGTGGCCGATCATATCGATCACGTGAGAAAGGTGGCCGGCGTGAACCACGTCGGCATCGGATCGGACTTCGACGGCATCACCGACACGCCGGAGGGGCTCACCGATGTATCCACCTTTCCGCTGCTCTTTGCCGAGCTGGCCCGCCGGGGATGGACCGAGGCCGACCTGCGCAAGGTCGCGGGCGAGAACGTGCTCCGGGCGCTGGGCCAGGCGGAACGGGTGGCGGCCCGGATCAAGCGCGAACGGGGCGCCAGCGCCAGGACGATTCGAGAGCTGGACGGCCCCGGCCGCGTGAACTAGGGGCGGGTGGACGCGCTGTTCGAAGGATCCCGGTGGCTGTACTATGGTCTCGCCCTCATCCCGGGCCTGATTTCCGGCTCCCGGTTTCGCGCCCTCGCCGGCGCGGGTCTCGGGCTCGCGCTCCTCGGCACGGCGGGCGATCGTGCCGGGGGCCATGCTGCCGGCACGACTTTCACGACCATCAATGAAGTGCTGCTCCTGCTGGGCGCCGTGGTGGTGGTCGCCGCGGCGGTAGCGGGGTTTCGCCGCGGTCCACCACTCCCGAGCGAGAGGAACTTCCCGCTCCCCCCTTCCCGCTATCCGGATTCCCTCCTTCTGGCCGGTCTCGCGCTGGCCGCCGCCGCGCCGCACCTGCTCCTGCTCGAGCTCGGGATGGTGCTGGCGCTGGTGTCGGTGGTGCGAGCCGCGCTCCGGCATCAGCCCAACCGGTGGCGGCTCGCGGTGCCGCTGCTGGGGGCCGCCCTGGCGGGGATCGCCCTGGCCCTCATGCTCACCATCCTGGGACCGGACGGGGGCTCGATCGCCGCGCTCCCGGACGGTCCCTTCAGTCCGCCAGCGGAGCGCCTCCTGGTCATGCTGCTGGGCGCCGGCTCGCTGCTGCTCGCGGGGATCCCGCCATTCTCGCGCTCTCCGCCGGGACTCGACCTCGCGCCCCTGGCTGCGATCCTGCTGGCCCGGCTGGTGGTGCCGGCCCTGCCGGGCGGGTTACTCGAATGGCAACCGCTGGCGATGCTGCTGCTCCTGCTCTCCGGCGGGCTGGCGGCGTTTGGGGGCCGCTGGGCGGCCTACGCGGTCGTCGCCGGACTGGCGGGACTCTGGAGCGGTGAGCCGTCCGGGGCCTTTGCCGCGCTGATCCTGGTGCTCTTCGGCTGGCTCGGCCAGCAGGCCGCGTCCGGTCGGCTCGGGCCGCTGGGCCGGCTTCCCGCGCGGTGGGCCGGCCTCCCCCTGGTGATTCCCGCCTGGGCGGCGCTTCCGGTGCTGGTGGGGGGGCTGCGCACCCAGGTGGTGCTCTCGGTCGCGCTGGTCGCGACCGGCATCGCGGCCTTGCTGTATCGTGCCGTGCGCGGGCCCGACCCGGTGCAGGCGACACTATATTGACACTCGCCATTCCGGACGCCGGCGGCCGGCGTTTGGGCACCCTGTTCGGGAGATTCGCCATGCCATTCACCCTCGCTCCGCTTCCTTACGACGCTGCCGCGCTCGAGCCCCACATCGACGCACAGACCATGCAGATTCACCACGGCAAGCATCATCAGGCCTACGTCACCAACCTGAATGCGGCCCTGGAATCCCACCCCGGCCTGCAGAACCTCTCGATCGAGGCGCTGATCGGGGATCTGACCAAGGTGCCCGAGGCGTCGCGCGCCGCGGTGCGCAACAACGGAGGAGGACACTACAACCACACCGTCTTCTGGCAGCTCATGACCCCGGGTGGTCCCAAAGAGCCCGAGGGGGAGCTGGCCCGGGGAATCACCTCGGCATTCGGCGGACTGCCGGCCTTCAAGGAGCAGTTCCAGAAGGCGGGCATGGCGCGGTTCGGCAGCGGGTGGGCCTGGCTGGTCCGCGACAAGAGCGGCAAGCTCGCCATCGAGAGCACGCCCAACCAGGACAGTCCGCTCATGGACGGCAAGCATGCCGTCCTGGGCTGCGACGTGTGGGAGCACGCCTACTACCTCAAGTACCAGAACCGGCGGGCGGATTACCTGGCGGCGTGGTGGAACGTGCTCAACTGGAGCGTCGCGGGGGAGCGACTGACCGCCTGACTGGGTCCCAACAGTGAACGGTCAACGGTCAACGGGACCCGCATGCCTGTGCCGATGATTTCGCCGCCGCAGGTTTCGAGAGGGTTCTTCCCGTTGACTGTTGACCGTTGACCGTTGACGCAGTTCAAAGGAGTACTTCACGTGCCGCTTCCAGCCGTCGGCTCTCCGGCTCCGGACTTCACCCTGCCTTCCACGTCCGGGCAGCCCGTCACCCTCTCGGCCCTTCGGGGGAAGAACGTCCTGCTGGCGTTCTTCCCCCTGGCGTTCACCAGCACCTGCACCGCCGAATTGTGCGCGATGTCGGAAGACTACGGCCAGTTTCAGCAAGGCAACACCGTGGTCCTGCCGATCAGCGTGGATTCGGTGCCGACCCTGCGGGAGTTCAAGGCCAAGGAAAAGATGACCGTGGACCTGCTGAGCGACTTCCACCGGGACGTATCGCGGAGCTACGGCGTGCTCAACGAGGCAAAGTTCTTCAGCAACCGCGCCTACATCCTGATCGACGCGAGCGGCACGGTGCGCTGGGCCTACCAGGAGGCCAACAACAGCGAGCGGCGCGAAAACACCGAGCTGCTCGCCCGGATGGCCGCGCTGGGTTGACGGCTGCGACGGCCTCCCCGGCTCGAGACGCCCGATCCGGCCCTCGACCAGACCTTCGCGTGGGCGGTGCGTCGCGCCGAGGGTGAGGTGCGGGCCGGGCCGGTGCCCCAGGAAGACTGGGATGGCTCCGACTTTTCACACCTGATCGAGGAAGCCCGGACCTTTCGTCGGGTGGGTGCGCGGGCCCTCCCCGACCCGGCCGGGTTCCTTCGCGAGGTGGTCGGGGGATTGTTCGGGGCCCGGGCCGATGATCCGGGAGGCCGCTTCGCCCTGGCGCCCTGGGTTCCGGAAGGATGGAGCAGCATGGCGCTCCGGCGCCTGCGGCTGCACCGGACCCTGGTCGATATCGAGGTCCGCCCCAGGGCCGAGTGGGCCACGGTGCGCCTCGGGGTAAGTTTCGGTCCCACGATCCCGCTGGCGCTCTCGCTTCGCAACACCCCACCGGTCGCCCGGGTCACGGTCGACGAAGTGGCGCTGGTGCGCGATCGGGCCATCTTCACGCTGTCGGCCGAACACGAGCTGGTTTTCTTCTACGGAGCGGTGGAATGAACAAGGCTTCCCGGCGGAGCGCCTGGCTGGCGCTGCTGCTGCTTGCGCTGCTCGCCCTCGCGGTGGTGATGGTGCCGGTCATGCTGATCCGGCCCTTCGCCCCGCAGAGCCCGGGGTCCATCGAGCTCGCCTACATCCTGCGGCGCTGGTCGCCCTGGATCACCGTCGCCGCCACCCTCGCCACGCTCGCCCTGGCGGTCCGGCTCTGGCGGGAAACACCCCGGCTGCTTCCGCGGATCGCGGCCGTGCTGCCGGCCCTGGTCGCCGTCGCCACCACCTGGATGTCCCGGCAAAACCACTTCGAGTGGATGTTTGCCCCGCTTCCCGACGCCCGGTTCGTCCGGGCGGCGGAGGCATCGGCCGTGGCATCGGACGATATGGTGCTCGCCGTGATGACCGGGGGAGACGCGGTCGCGTACCCGGTGCGTCAGATCGCCTACCATCACCTGGTGGAGGATTCGGTCGGCGGAGTGCCGATCGTCGCCACCTATTGAACCCTCTGCCACACCGGTCTGGTGTGGGAGCGGACGGTGGATGGCCGGGTGTTGAGCTTCCGGTTGGCGGGCATCAACAATCAGAACTTCATCATGCGGGACCGGGAGACCGGATCGTGGTGGCAGCAGGTGAGCGGGGAAGCGATTCAGGGTCCGCTCAAGGGGAAGAAACTGGCGCGGGTGTTCCACGACGAGCTGACCTTTGCCGCCTGGACCCGGGAGCGTCCGGGGGGCCGGGTGCTCCGCCCCGCCGCCGACAGTGCCTGGATGACGTTCTCGGCCGGCTGGGAGAAAGAGACCGCGGAGCTTCCGGTGCGGGTCCACGCCACCCTGGACGCGAAACTTCCGCCCAGGGCGCTCATCGCCGGAGTCGACCTCGGCGGCACCGCCAAGGCCTATCCGGTCGACCGGGTCCTGGCGCAGGCGCCGGTGCACGACCGGGTGGGCGGGACGCCGATCGTCCTGTTGGTGGGCGCCGATGGACGATCGATCCGCGGGTTCGAGGCGCGGCTGGACGGTCTGCCGCTGGAATTCATCCGGCCCGCCGAAGGGGAACCCGGCATCGTCGTCGATGTCGGGAGCGGAAGCCACTGGTCTTTTCAGGGTGAGGCGATTGGGGGACCGCTCGCGGGTCGACGTCTGGTTCCGGTGTACGTGCTGCTGGACTACTGGTTTGACTGGTACACGTATCATCCCGCCACCGGAGTGTATCTGTTAGGGACTAGGGACTAGGGAGCTAGGGAGCTAGGGATATTGCCGGAACATCCCTAGTTCCTAGTTCCCTGGCTTCCTAGCCCCTCCCAAGCAGCAACCGTGGCTCACTCATCGCCCGCATCGCCTCCTCCACGCCTTCCCGCCCGAATCCCGAGTCCTTGACTCCGCCGTAGGGCAAGTGATCGAGGCGCAGGGTGGGAATGTCGTTGACGACGACCCCGCCGACCTCGAGCTCGCGGAAGGCCTGCTCGATTCGCCGCGCATCGTGGGTGAAGATTCCGGCCTGGAGCCCATAGCGGGTGGCGTTGGCCAGCCGGATTCCTTCGGCCCAGCTGCGGTAGGGTGCGACGGTCAGCACCGGCCCGAACACTTCCTCGCGCCACACTTTCATCCCGGAGGTCACCCGTTCCAGCACCGTGGGTCCGAGCACGGTGCCGCGGCGGCGGCCCCGGAGCAGCGCCACCGCGCCGCCGGAGAGCGCCTCGCTCACCCAGGACTCCACCCGGGCCAGGCTGGCCCGATCGATCATGGGGCCGATGACGGTGCCGGATGCGAGCGGGGATCCCCGCCCCAGCGCACGGGTGGCGTCCACCACCCG
>DATCXX010000193.1:0-4054 GCA_036565615.1 Gemmatimonadales bacterium
CGCGCCGGCTTCCGGCGTCGTGAACTCCTATGTGATCCAGGCATCGTCGACGCCGGGCGGCCCGGCAGACCTCGCCAATTTCGATACCAACAGCCCGGCGCTGAGCATGGCTGTCTCGAGCGTTCCTGCGGGTACCTATTACATCCGCGTCGTTGCCCGGGCGAGCTGCGGATTGAGCGCGGCGTCCAATGAAGTGACAGTGGTTGTCCACTGACACCCCGATCCTACTCCGCCCGCGCCGCGGACCGTCAGCAGCAAGCGCTGGTTAGGCAGCCCGCGACCCCGGCATCAATCCTGATGGGCGGGATCGCCCCGGCGGCGTGAGCGATGGGACCGAGAGGTCGCCCGTGAACGACCGGAGATCACTTTGGAACCACCGGAGGCCCGGTTGACGCGACCGAGAGGCTCCCGGTCACGTCGGAGGTGGTAACCCCGCCGGCCGGCCAGCGCCGGTGAATGGCGGCCAGCACCGGCGAGGCGATGAAGATCGACGAGAAGGTGCCGGTGAAGATCCCGAAGAACATGATCACCGCGAAGGGGCGGATCACCTCCCCGCCGAAGAACGCCAGGGCCGCGAGCGTCGCCAGCGCGGTGCCTCCGGTGAGCACCGTGCGGGGCAGCGTCTCGTTCACGGCGCGGTTGAGTATCTCCCGGAGGGGTGCCCCCCGGCGCTCCCGCAGGTTCTCCCGCACCCGGTCGAAGATCACGATCGTATCGTTGAGCGAATAACCCACCACCGTCAGCAGCGCCGCCACCACCACCAGGTTGACCTCCAGGCCCAGCGCGGTGATGAAGGCGATCGTCACCAGGATGTCGTGCGCCGTGGCGGCCACCGCCGCCAAGCCAAAGCGCCATTCGAACCGCCATGCCAGGTACACCAGCACCCCCAGGAACGACAGCAGGATGGCCATCACCGCCTGCATCCGGAGCTCGTTGCCGACCTTGGGCCCCACCGACTCACTCCGGGTCACGTGGTACTGCCCCTGTCCCACGGCGTCGTCCAGCGCCCCGGCCACCGCTGCCGAGGTGCTCTCCAGATCGCCCTCGCTCCCGTCGGCACCGGGGACCAGGGCGGCCCGGACTCTCAGTTCTTCCCCCGCGCCGACCCGCTGGACTTCGGCTCCGTGAACCCCGTGTGCCTCTAGCGCGTCCCGGATCGGGCCCGGCTCGGCCGGCCGGACCAGCGACACCTCGTGCAGCGTGCCACCGTTGAAGTCGACGCCGTAGCGCACCCCGCGGGCGCCGAGGAAGCCGACTCCGATGAGGAGCAGCGCGGCGGTGACCGCGTAGGCCCTCCGCCGGGCGCCGATGAAGTCGAAGGCCGCGTGCTGGAGCAGCCGGAAGCGGCCGACCGAGAGCGTCGTGGTGCCGGGCCGGAGCCTGAGCCAGACGAGATAAAGCGTGCGGGTTACGAAGACCGCGGTCACCATCGACGCCAGGATGCCGATGATGAGGGTCACGCCGAACCCGCGCACCGGACCGGTGCCAAATCGATACAGGAAGAACGCCGTGATGATGGTGGTCAGGTTGGAATCGATGATCGCCGGCATCGCGTGCCGGAAGCCCTCCGCCAGCGCGCGGGCCGCGCCGGCGCCCCGCGCCTGTTCCTCCCGGATCCGCTCGAAAATGAGCACGTTGGCGTCCACCGCCATGCCGATCGAAAGCACGAACCCCGCGAGGCCGGGGAGGGTCAGGTTGGCGCCCAGCAGGGCCAGTGCGCCGAAGCAGATCAGGCTGTACAGCCCCAGGGCCAGCACCGCCAGGACGCCGCTCATGGCGTAGTAGCCGATCACGATCGCGATGACCAGCGCCGTGCCGACCACCCCCGCGGTGATCCCGCCCCGGATGGAGTCCTCCCCCATGCTCGGCCCCACTTCCCGCTGCTCCACGATCTTGAGCGGTGTCGGCAGCGAGCCGGCCCGGAGCGTGATGGCCAGGTCCTGGGCCTCCGCGAGGGAGCGGCCGCTCATCCGGATGCGACCCTCCCGCTCGATCCGGGTTTCAATCACAGGCGGGCGGCCCTGCACCTCGCCGTCGAGCAGGATCGCCAAGTAGCGGCCCACGTTTCGCCCGGTCCCGTCGCCCAGGCGGCGGCCCCCTTCATGGTCCAGCGAGAACGTCACCTCGGGACCATTGGTCAGCGGATCGGTCTGGGCGCGCGCGTCGACCAGGTTCTTGCCAGTGATCATCGGCCGGTCGGCGAGGGCATAGAGCAGCCGGTGCTCCCCGGTGGTCGTATCGGCCCACTTGAGGTCGATGCCGCGCGGCCAGAGCCTGCGCACCTCGGCGCGCCGGAGCGCGCTGTCGACCGACCTCCACAGCGGCTCGGGCACGGCGTATTCGCCGGGCAACGCGTACGAGCTGCCGTCCCCCGCGGGAACGATCAGCCGGGCGAGCTGTCCCGTCACAAGGCTGTCGGGTACCCCGGTCCCACCCAGCAGCCGGTCCACCGCGCCGCGCGTGGCGGTCGGTCCGATGGCGACGCCGAGCCCGGCGAGCGCGCGGTCCAGCGCGGGAAGGGCGCGTTCAAGGGCTCGGCTCTCGTCGACGATCCGGAACTCGAGGAAGGCGTTTCGCTTGATGATCGCCTTGGCGCGCTCCGGGTCCCGAAGGCCCGGCAGCTCCACGATGATGCGCTCCTTGCCCGCCTGTTGCACCAGGGGCTCCACCACGCCGAATTCGTCCATCCGTTTGCGCAGGATGGTGAGGGCCAGCTCGATGTCACGGGCGGGATCGGCCGAAGGTCGTTCCGACTGGTCCAACTCCAGGGCGAGCTGCATCCCGCCCTGGAGGTCGAGGCCGAGACTCACCGGCATGCCCGGGCGATCGGGACTGTCGGTGCGGCGATAGTTGGTCCACAGGGCCGATAGCGAGCCGGCGATGAGCATCCCGATCAGCACCAGCCGATGGGTGAGGGTCTTGAGCAGCATGGCAGCACTCCCGCGCGACGCACGAGTTCGCGAGCCTCGCCGCGTCGCGGCGGAATGCGCGCGACCGGAGACTCGGGGAATCGGATCGGGAGCCGGACCGGGGTACGAGCGTGGGTTTGGGCCGGCTCAGCGCCGGAGGGGTGGACCGGTAGGGTAAAGGGAGAACGCGGAGGACGCGGGCCGGAGCTGGCCGGGAGTGACCGGATGGCCGGCCGGTGCCTCGGTGAAGCGGAGCTGCGGCAGTGTTACAGGGCCGCGGAACGGGGCGATCGGGGGCGCGTCGTGCCGGACCGGGTGACCCGACTTGAGCGCGCGAGGCTGCGCCGAGGCCAGATCGGTCTGGGCCCGGTGCATGTCCGTGGGGACGAATGCGTGCTCCGCGGGACTGCGTACGCCGGCCTGGGCCCCGAGAGAGAGGGCCAGAAAGACGCCAGTGAGGAAGACGGCGGCGGTTGAACAGAGCTTACGCATCGGACACCAAACTAGAACCCTCGGGCCCCGATCGGGAGTGGCTCCCGGGACCTGCCGCGTCTCCGGCGGTTTTCATCGAGGGCCTGATGGCTCGAACAATCAAGGAGCCGAGAGGGTGCTGCCTAACGGCCTGAATTTGAGCTGCGAGGGCGTGCGGCGCGGCCGCGCGACCGACATAAGCTACCTCGCGCGGCTGCGCCGCGCTCACGCCCTCGTCAGCTCCAAGTGCGGGTTAGGCCGCGCGGTGATGATACCAGAACCCCAAGCTCTTGCGCGATGCCGCCGATGATGAAGTCTGCCCACACCCAATTCCGAGACCGCCTCGCGCACTATGTGCGCGTGGCGGTTCCGCTTACGGCGGCCCACCCCCCTCGAGCGATACCAGTTTGCGAAACGCGCGACCACCCAGCCGACCGGCATCCGCGTTTCCCCCTCCGGCGCTGCGCAACACGATCACACCGAACGCGCGTGAACGATTGTAGTAAATCTGCGACGTGTATCCGGACTGGTTGCCGGAGTGACCCGTCGCGCTTGTGTCGGCCCACCGCACCACCTGCTGGCCAAGGCTATACCCGAAGACGATGGTTGGATTCGCCGCGACAGGCACCGCGTCGCGCATGGCCGACGCGCTGACGCTCAGCACACTGTCGGGA
>DATCXX010000201.1:0-3182 GCA_036565615.1 Gemmatimonadales bacterium
GCCCGCCGGCAGTATCACCGGCTGCGAGAGATGGAGGCCTTCCTCCGGCGGGTGGTGGAGCCGGAGCTGGAGCAGAGCGGGCTCGGGCTCCGGCTCCGCTATCTCTCGGGCGGAATGAGCCCGCCGGCACGGCTGGTGGGCGGCCGCGTGTTGCCCGAGCGGTCGGGGTACTATCTGGGCTACCGGATGACCGAGGCCTTGGTCGCGCAACGCGGGCTCGTCGAGTCGGTGCGGGCCTCGGCGCAGGAGTTCCAGGAGGCCGAGGACCGGGCGAGGGGAGTGCAGTCGGCCTAGGCCGTCACTTCCCCACGCAGAACCCCGCGAACACCTTCCCCAGCACCTCCTCCACATCCACCACGCCAACAAGCTCGTCCAGCGCAAGCGTCGCCTGTCGGACGTGGTGCGACACCAGCACGGCGTCTCCGCCCGGGATCAGGTGCTCGGCGGCATCCGCCAGCGCGCCGGCCGCGCGGGACAGCGCCTCGCGGTGCCGCTCGCTCCCGAGCGTCGGCTCCAGGTCGCCGAGCGCGATCCTGTCGCCGAACACCCGCTCCGAGGCGGCGCGCCTCAGGTGCTCGACGCCCTCTCCGGTCACCGACGACACCGCGAGGCCCTCCACCGCCCCGTTGGACAGGTCGCGCTTGGTCCGGACCACCAGCGAGGGCCGCTCCCCGGCCAGCGCGGCTTCATCCGCGTCGAGCCCGCGGCCCGACTCCACGCACAGCAGCACCAGGTCGGCCGCAGACAGGTAGCGCCGGCTCATCTCGATCCCCATCCGCTCCAGCCGGTCGTCCGACCGGGCGAGCCCAGCGGTGTCCACCAGGCGCACCGGCCAGCCCAGAAAATCGGTGTGCGCCTCGATCGCATCGCGGGTGGTCCCCGGGATCTCGGTGACCAGCGCCCGTTCGGTGCCGAGGAGCGCGTTGAAGAGCGAGGACTTCCCCGCGTTCGGCCGTCCGGCCAGGACCAACAGGGCTCCCTGGCGCATGCGATCCGCCGAGGGAGCGGTCGCCAGCAGCCGGGCGATGCGAGTCCGAGCTGCTTCCAACGCTGCCGCGATCCGATCGGGAGCGACCGGACCGTCATCCTCACCGGGGAAGTCGATCTCGTAGCTGAGGAGCGCCTGCAGTTCGACCAGCGATTCCCGCAGCTCGGCGATCCTCCGCGACAGCCCGCCATCCAGCCGGCGGAGCGCGGCCCGCGCCTGTGCCGGGGCCACGGCGTCGATCAACTCGCCTACCGCCTCGGCCTGCACCAGGTCCAGCTTGCCGTTCAGCACGGCCCGGCGGGTGAACTCTCCGGGCGAAGCGTGACGGGCCCCGGCCGCGTGCAGCGCCGCGAGCAGCCGGGCCGGCGCCACCTGTCCGCCGTGGCAGCTCAGCTCGACCAGGTCCTCGCCGGTGTAGCTGTGGGGCCCGGGGAACACCATGTAGAGCCCGCGGTCGATCGGCTCGCCGTCCGCCTGGAACGTGGCGAGGGTGGCGATCCGGGGCCGGTCCGTGCGGAAGCCTTCGATCACCCGCGCGGCTACGTCGAAGGCCCCCCGTCCACTGACCCGCACGACGGCCACGGCCGAGCGGCCGGGAGGCGTGGCGAGCGCAGCGATGGGATCGGAGAGCATGGGGGAGCCGGCACCCTCGACCGGCTAGGCCTTCTTCCGCTTTTTCGCCGGGGTCGCTCTCCCCGAGGGGGGGCGCTCGGTCGTCACGTCCACGATCGCCCGGGCGGTCCGCTTCATCCGCTCCCGCCCCAGCAGCCACTGCTGGGGAATGCTCGCGATGTTGCTCACCGTGTAGTACAGGTTGAGGCCGGACGGAAAGAAGAGGAACATGCCGGTCATCATCAGCGGCATCATGTAGAGCATCATCTTCATCTGGGGGTTCGGCTCCATGCCCATCTGGCCGACCTTGGTCAGGACATACATGGATGCCCCCATCACGACCGGGATGATGTAGAGCGGGTCGGGCCGGGACAGGTCCGGAAGCCAGAGGAACGAGGTGCCCCGAAGCTCGATGGCGTTCTGGAAGACGAAGAAGAGGGCGAAGAGCACCGGCATCGGGAGCAGCATCGGCCAGCAGCCGCCCAGCGGGTTCACCTTGTGCTCCCGGTACAGCTTGAACATCTCCTGCTGCATCCGCTGGGGATCGCTCTTGTAGCGCTCCTGGATGTCCTTCATGAGCGGCTGCACTTCCTGCAGCTTCATGTTGGCCCGCATAGCCTTCTGGTTGAGCGGCCAGAGCACGATGCGGACCAGGATTCCGAACGCCACCAGCACCAGGCCGTAGGCCAGGTGCAGGTTCTCGTGCATCCAGACCAGCAGCCAGCGGACCGGCACAGCGAAGATCCGGATGATGGTCCGGAATCCGGGCCAGCCGTACGGATTCACGTCATCGAAGTTGTGGCCCAGGCGGGCGAGCCGGTCGTACTCCAAGGGGCCGGCATACAGCAGATAGTCGAAAGCACCGCTGGTGGGGAGCGGCAGGCTCAGCCGGATGCGCGCCGCGGTCGGCTTCTCCGAGCCAGGCGCCGCCTCCAGGGTCGCACCGGCGATGCGGCCACCGCTGGAGTCGGCGGCGATCAGGCCGGTGACGAAATACTTCGACTTCAGCGCGGTCCAGGCGAAGGGGCCGCTGAGGGCGCGGTGCTCGCCGGGCTCCAGGCTCTGGAGGTTAGTGCGCTCCGTCTCGCCCCGCATGGTGACCAGGGCGAGGTCACGGTGGTTCTCCTCCAGATTGGCCTCGGTGTTGGCCATCGTCGGCCCCACGCCCACCAGGAGCGTCCCGCCGTTAGGCCCGACGTCGGACGCGCGTCCCGACACCCGGACCCGGTAGTCCTCGGGCGAGAAGTGGTAGGTGAGGTCGAGCCGCACCCCATCCTGCTCCGCCGAGAGCCGGAGCGACACCTCGCCCTGGACTGCGAGGCTGTCAGCGGAGGGAGTGAAGATCGCGTCTCGGAAATCCACCGTGTCCCTGCCACGCACCACGGTCAAGCCGAGGAGATCGCTGCCCTCGGGCATGATCTGGGCGCGTTGACCCTGCTCGCCCGGCGCCATCGAGGCATAGCGGTGCAGCCTGGCCTCGACCAGCTTCGCCCCCCGGGTGCTGAAGCCGTAGGTGTAAAGCGGCGAGCTGACCCGCACGGTATCCTCGAGCGCCGCCGGCGCCGCCGGAGCCGCCGGCGCC
>DATCXX010000206.1:0-3099 GCA_036565615.1 Gemmatimonadales bacterium
CAACGGCGCCGCCCTGGGCGGGCTCGCCGGCGCCGATGCCCATTGCGCCGCGCTGGCCAAGGCGGCGGGATCGGCCATCACCACCTGGCGCGCCTACCTGAGCGCCAAGGCCGCCGATGGCAAGCCCGCGGTCAACGCCCGGGACCGGATCGGCAACGGCCCCTGGTTCAATCACGCCGGCGTCCAGGTGGCGGCGAACGTCGCCGACCTGCACAGCGACAACAACAAGCTGGGGAAGGCGACCTCGCTGACCGAAAAGGGCACTCCGGTGAACGGCCGGGGCGACACCCCTAACATGCACGACATCCTGACCGGATCGGCGATGGACGGGACCCTGGCACCGGGCGACGGCGACACCACCTGCGGGAACTGGACCAGCACCGCCGCCGAGGGCAGCGCCTTGGTGGGCCATCACGACCGGATCGGCGGAGGCGCCAATCCCACCTCGTGGAACTCGGCCCACCCGAGCCGGGGCTGTGGCCAGCAGAATCTGCAGGCCACCGGTGGCAACGGGCTCTTCTATTGTTTCGGGATCTCGTAAGTTGAGAGCCATCAGCCCTCAGCCATCAGCCATCAGTCATCAGCGACTGAAGGCTGACGGCTGAGGGCTGAAGGCAATCAGATGGCGCGGCAAGCTCTCTCCAAACGTGCAAGCCCGTCGGCAATCTCCGCCTCGCTCATCAGCATCTGGGGCGCGATCCGGATGACGTGGCCGTAGAGCCCGCCCGTCCCGATCAGCAACCCCTCCTTCTTCGCGGCCTCGAGCAGCGCCCCGGCCTTGGCCGGGCTCGGGGTCTTGCTGGTCCGGTCTTCCACCAGCTCCATCGCCTGCATCATCCCCATCCCCCGCACTTCACCGATCCACTCGTGCCGCTGGGCCAGCCGGTCCAACCCGGCGCGGAGCTGGCGGCCCCGCTCGGCGCACCGCGAGGGGACGTGCTCCCGCTCCATTACCTCGAGGGTCGCGTCCATCGCCGTCATGCTCACCGGATTGCCGCCGAAGGTGGAGATGGTCTTGCCCTTCCAGGCGTCGGCGATCTCGCTCCGCGCGATGGTGGCCCCGACCGGGAATCCCGACGCCACCGCCTTGGCCATGACCATGATGTCGGGCTCGACCCCCCAGTGCTCGATCCCGAACCATTTGTCGCCGGTCCGGCCGAATCCGGTCTGCACCTCGTCCGAAATGAACAGCCCGCCCGCCTTGCGCACGATCTCGGCCACCCGCTGGAAATACCCTGGAGGCGGCACGATGTAGCCGCCGGCTCCCTGGATGGTCTCGGCGAAGAACGCGGCCGGCTTGCCGCTGGTGGTGGTGGCGATGACCTCCTCCACGTCGCGGGCATAGCGCTCGGCGCATTCCTCGTGGGGCGGGCCGAAGGCGCAACGGTAGCAGTAGGGCGACAGGGCGTGCTTGACCCAGGGGACCTGGGCACCCAGCGGGGTCCACCCGCTCATCGCGGTGAGGGTGGTCCCGAGCGCGGACCGTCCCGAGTAGCCGTAGCGGAGGGCGATGATCTCGTCCCGGCCGGTGTACATCCGGGCCAGCATGATCGCGGTCTCCACCGCCTCGGTGCCGCTGTTGGTGAAGAAGGTCTTCCGCAGGGTGCCGGGCGCGATCCCGGCCAGCCGGCGGGCGGCATTCACCTGGGGCTCGCTCAGGTAGAGGGTCGAGGTATGCCCCAGCCGGCCCACCTGGTCGCGGACCCGCTCCACCACCTCGGGGTGACAGTGGCCGATCGCGGTGGTGAGGATGCCGCAGAAGAAGTCGAGATACTCCCGCCCCTCTGCATCGGTCACCATCGAGCCGCTGCCCTCGACCAGCACCAGCGGCTCCTTGTAATACGGCGCGGCCGCCGGGATGACGAAGTCCTTCCAGTCGCCGCGCACCGAAGTCTGGGGAATGGCAGTCATGGGATCACCGGAGCCGCACGATAAGCGGCAGGTTGTTGATCTTCGTGTTGTTGGCCCCGATCTCCACGCTGCCGGGCCGTTCCCGGCCCTCCACGTTGAGCACGAAGCGGAGCAGGGTCACGTCCTTGTCCACCTTGAAGTCGAACCCGTCGATGTCGTCGTCGGTGAGCGCCGCAAAGACGATTCGGGCATCGCCGTCCTTCTCGAAATGGTCCTGCTCCTTGCTGGCCACCACCGCGGTCCGCCCCGGACGAACCCCACGGACCCGTCCCCCGGGCCCACGCACCACCCGGGCGGGGCGGCCCGGGTAAAGGACCCGGCGCTCGGTCTCCACGTCGATCCGCTTCAGGTTCTTGAGCTCGCCCCCCTCGGCGTTAACCGACCCGGTGAAGCGGCGCTGCTGGCCCATCGTGGTCCAGCGGACGTGCCAGGTGTCGCCCTCGTCGCGCCACAGGTAATAGCCCAGGTCGATCCCCTCGGCGAACGCGGGACGGCCGTCGAATCGAGCCGCCGCGACCGGCTGGGCGGCGACGTTCTGGACGGTAATGAACGGCAGGACGGTAAGGACGGTTGTGAGGGCGGCAAGGACGGTACGGACGGCAGGGACGGCAGGCAACATCCTTAAGCCTTTGGGAGGGTTGGATCAAGAATACCGGATTTGCGGCCGTTGTCACCCCGAGCCCGGCGAAGGGGCCGAGAGACCCCTGCAACCTTTTTCAACATCCCAGCGTCTTATCCTAGTAACTTGGGGGAGCAGCCCCCTGACCCCTGACCCCTGACCCCTGACCCCTGACCCCTGCTCATGGCTCTCCTCAAAGGCACCCTCGACGTCCTGGTCCTCAAGGCCCTCTCCTTCGGGCCGATGCACGGCTTCGAGATCATCCGCTGGATCGAATCCGGTTCGCGGGGCGAGTTTGTCATAGAATCCGCCGCGCTGCTCCAGGCCCTGCACCGGCTGGAGGAGCGCCGGCTGCTGAGCGCCGCCTGGGGAATCACCGAGAACAACCGCAAGGCCCGCTACTACAGCCTGACCTCCGCGGGACGGGCCGAGCTCAAGAGCGAAGCGGCCTCGATCCGGAGCTCGGTCGCGGCGCTCCGCGCCCTGCTGGATGCCCGATGACCGAGGACGACCTGAAGGCGCGCCGGCACTTCGAGCTGGGGCTCCATCGCCCCGAGCTCGCCGGCGCC
>DATCXX010000232.1:0-4129 GCA_036565615.1 Gemmatimonadales bacterium
ACGATGTACGCCTCGGCCCAGACCCACAACTCGGTCGACAAGGCGGTCCGGCTCCTCGGACTGGGCCAGCGCGGGTTACGGTCGATTCCGGTGGACGCCGAGTATCGGATGGATCTCGCCGCGCTGACCCGCACCATCGCCGAAGACCGGGCCCAGGGGTGGACGCCCTGCTGCATCATCGGCAACGCCGGTACCGTCAACACCGGCGCCATCGACGATCTGGCCGCGCTCGCCGACCTCTGCGAGCGGGAGCGGGTGTGGTTCCATGTGGACGGAGCGTTCGGCGCACTCGCGGCGCTGTCGGACCGGCTGCGCCCGCTGGTGCGAGGGATGGAGCGAGCCCAGTCCATCGGGTTCGATCTTCACAAGTGGCTGTACATGCCCTATGACGTGGGCTGCGTGCTGGTCCGCGACCCGGAAGCGCATCGGCGCCCCTTCTGCACCCACGCCAGCTATCTCTCGAAGGCGACGCGGGGCGCGGCGCCGACCGACCACGAGCCGGGCTCGCTCAGCCCGGAGCTGTCCCGGGAATTCCGGGGGCTCAAAGTGTGGATGCTGCTGCAGGAGCACGGGGTCGCGAAGTACACCCGGCTCATCGAGCAGAACGTCGAGCAGGCGAAATACCTGGCGGGCCTGGTGCACCGTCATACCGAGCTGGAGCTGCTGGCGCCGGTGCCGTTGAATATCGTGTGTCTGAGATACACCGGGAAAACCGGGGAAGGGGGAAAGACGGGGAAGACAGGGGACGCGCTCGATGCGCTGAACCAGGAGCTCCTCATCCGGCTCCAGGAGCGCGGGATCGCGGTGCCTTCGGGTACCGTCCTCGAGGGAAAGTTCGCCATCCGGGTGGCGATCACCAACCACCGCAGCCGGCGAGAAGATTTCGATCTGTTGGTGGACGCGGTGGTGCAGCTGGGACGGGAGCTCAGCGCACCGGCCTGAGCCGGGCGATCCGGCCTTCCACCCCCGCGGCCCAGCAGACCGCCGCGGCGCAGCTCACGGTATTGAACCCCGGTCCGGTGAGCCGCCGCCAGGTGGCGCCGTCGTCGTTCGAGATGGCCGATCCGGTGGGTCCCACCGAGACGAAGGTGCGCCGTCCGGCGGCGCTGACTCCGTACTGCACGCCGGTGAGACCGGGGCTGGTCACCAGCCGCCAGGTACGTCCTCGGTCAGCGCTCAGCATCAGGTTTCCACCGGACGCCTCGCGATTCTGGTAATCGCCCCCGACCGCCACGCCGTGCCGGCGGTCCCGGAACGCCAGCCCGAATACGCCGCGGGCCGGTCCGGCCGCCGCCGGAGTTTCCACCGCCAGCCAGGTGGCTCCCCGGTCGGCGGAGTAGAGCACCCGCGCCCTCGGCCCGCCGCCGGTCCCGATCCAGGCTTCACGGGTGCCGCCCAGCACGATGGCGGTTCCACTGGCCGCGAAGGCCGCTTCCCCCTCATGGGCCTGCGGGCTTCGTTCCGCGGGGACCGGCGTCCAGTGTGCCCCGCCATCCCGGGTGACCAGGAGGGTGAAGTGTCCCGCGAGCGGATCGCCGAAGGCAATGCCGTCGTTGGCATTCCAGAACGCCATCCCATCGAAGAACACCCCGGCCGTGGTGTTTTCGTACTGGAGGCGCCAGGTCTTGCCGCCGTCGTCGGTCCGGTAGATGCGTGCGGCGGAGGCGCCGCTGAACGCGGTGCCCAGGGCCCAGGCCCGGCGCTTATCCAGCGCGCGGATCGCGATCAGGAAGAGATTGGATGCCCCCGGAATGCTGTCGGCGGTCCAGGTGCCGCCACCATCGGTGGTCCGGGCCACCACCCCGCCCCGGCCGGCGGCCCAGACCACCCGGTCGTTCACAGCGTGAAGTCCACGGAATTCGGCGGCGGTGCCGGTGGACTGGATGATCCATTGGGCCCCGAGCGGAGGAGCCAGGACGGCGAGGGCGAACAGGGTGCAGGCGAGTCGCATGGCGCGAAGGTAGCTGTGTAACAGGGGAATGGGGAATGGGGAAAGGGGAGGGGGGGATTCCCCGCGCTCTGGACTTCCTGGGAGAGGGTGGTATCGTCCGCCATGGCATCGAATCCCTCCGAAAAATCCCGTGCAGTCGCGCTGGCGCTCTGCATTCCCCTGGGCGTGTTCGGGGCCCACCGCTTCTATGTGGGCAAGATCGGCACCGGACTGCTGATGCTCTGCACCCTGGGCGGCCTGGGGCTCTGGTATCTCTACGATCTGATCACGATTGCCAGCGGTGAATTCCGCGACGGCGACGGCCGCCGGGTATCGCTCTGGGATCCGGAAGACGCCGCGGCGATGGCCCATGGCGTTCCCCAGGAGCTGCTCGACGAGATCGAGTCGCTGCGGCGGGAAGTGGGCGAGCTGGCGGAACGGGTCGATTTCACCGAGCGGCTGCTGGCCGATCCGTCGCGCAAACCCACTGCGCCGGGCGGCATGGCCTGATCGATGAGACTGGGGCGCGGTGCCGTGCTGCTCGGACTGCTGGCCGTTGCTCCTCCGCCCCTGGCTGCCCAGGAAGCGGAGGAGCGCGCGGCCTTCGCGATGGTACAACAGCTCTTCGACGGCATGCGGACCCGCGACACCGCCCGGATGCGGGCCGCATTGCACCCGGAGGCCCGGATGGTGAGTCCCGCGCTGCGGGATGGGGTGCCCGGCGTGCGGGTCGAATCGCCGGCCGGGTGGCTGGCCCAGGTGGCCCGCTCCACCGGCGCCGCGATCGACGAACGACTCCGGAATCCGGTGGTCCGGGTGGACGGCGCGCTCGCCTCGGTCTGGGTGGAGTACTCCCTCTTCGTGGGGGAGCGGTTCGTGCACTGCGGGGTGGACACCTTCCACCTGGTGCGCACCGCGGAGGGCTGGCGGATCATCGATCTCGCCGACACCCGCCGGCGCGACGGATGCGCCGACGGTCCCGATCCGCTCCGCGACCGGGTGCAATCCTTCATGGACTCGCTCCGCCAGGCGGCGCGGTTTCCCGGGGCAACGGTGGGCATCGCGCTGCCCGACGGGAGGGTGATCGGCGTGGCCACCGGGGAAGCGGACACCGCGCGGGATGTCCGCCTCGGCGCGGAGGATCTTCAGCTGGCCGGCAGCGTCGGGAAGACCTTCTTCGCGGCGCTGGCCCTCTCCCTGGTCGGGGAAGGCCGGCTCGCGCTGGATACCCCGATCGCGCACTGGCTGGGCCGGGAGCCCTGGTTTCCCCGCCTGCCCAACGGCGCGAGCATTACGGTGCGCCACCTGATGAACCACACCAGCGGGCTGGTGCGCTATGAGTTCAAGGACGCATTCACCCGGGACTTGAGCGCCAATCCCGACCGGGTCTGGCGGCCCGAGGAGCTGCTCGAGTACGTCCTCGACACTCCCGCGCCCTTCGAAGCGGGCAAGGGGTGGGACTACTCCGACACCAACTACATCGTGCTGGGGATGATCCTGGAACGGATCACCGGCACCCGGGCCTACGATGAGATTGCCCGGCGGTTTCTCGGCCCGCTCGGGCTGACCCATGTGGTCCCCTCCACCGGCCGGCGGATTCCCGGGCTGGTGCAGGGATACGCGGGCCCCGCCAATCCGTTCGGCGGCACGGATGCGATGCTCGTCGAGGGCCGGCTCGCGATCAATCCGCAATTCGAGTGGGCCGGTGGCGGATTCGCCACCAGCGCACCCGACCTGGCGCGGTGGGCCCGGGCCCTCTACGGCGGTGTGGTGGTGGACGGCGCGGTGCTGCGCCAGGCGTTCGACGGAGTTCCCGCCCGGCTGGGTCCGAATGTCCGATACGGCCTCGGGGTGATGCTCTGGCCCGGCGAGTCGGGCGGGGCGGTGGGACACAGCGGCTTCTTTCCCGGCTACCTGACTGAAATGCGCTACTTCCCCGAGGACCGATTCGCGATCGCGGTCCAGTTCAATACCAGCGCGCCGCGCGCGCTGGGCCGGTCCCCCGGCTCCATCGTCAACGCCCTGGCGGCCATCCTCCGGTCCCATCGCCCCTGAGTTCGTCGCGTGTCCGCCGCTCCCGGTCAGACGTCGTACAGACATCACGGCGGAGTGACGGCATGGAGGCGGGCTCGGAGCAAAGCACTTCGATCTGGATGGCGGCGTCGCGGCCGGCGAATCCGCCGCCCGGGGGACATCTGG
>DATCXX010000113.1:0-2120 GCA_036565615.1 Gemmatimonadales bacterium
CGCTCGGCGAGCCGGCGCATCAGGTAGGGATACCACTGGGTCCCGAACGGCACGTACACCCGCACCCGCCATCCCGCGGCCCGAAGCCGTTCCTGGAGATCGCGCCGGACTCCGTAGAGCATCTGGAATTCGAAACGCCCGGGGGCGATGCCGCGCGACCCGGCGAATGCCTGGGCCCGGCGGATGAGCCGCTCGTCGTGGGTCGCGATCCCTGGATAGTTGCCCGCCTGGAGCAACCGCTCCATCAGCCGGCCGTAGTGGTCGTCCACCTCGGACTTGTCGGGATAGGCCACCGACGCCGGCTCGAGATAGGCGCCTTTGCAGAGCCGGACCCGGGCCGAGGCCGCGATCAGGCGCTCGACGTCGTCGGTGGACCGGCGCAGGGCGGCCTGGATGACCACCCCCACCCCGGCGCCGAAATCCGGGTGCAGCCGCGCGAAGAGATCGAGGGTACGCTGGGTATAGGCCGACGATTCCATGTCGAGCCGGACGAAGCCCTGCAGCTGACGGGCGCGCTCCAGAATGCGGCGGAGATTCCGCTCGCAGAGCTCCGGATCGAGATCGAGGCCCATCTGGGTCGGCTTGACCGAGACGTTCACCTCGACGCCGGCCGCGGCCATCCGTTCCAGCAGGCCGAGGTAATCCCGGGCTGCCGCTTCGGCCTCCGCCGCCTGGGTGACGCTCTCGCCCAGCACGTCGAGCGAGGTGGTGATGCCCCGTTTCGCCAGGGCCACGGCGGCGGCGACCGCGCTGTCCGGGGTTTCCCCGGCGACGAAGCGCGCGGCAAAGCGGCGGGCCAGGTGATTCCGACCCACGAAGCGGCGGACCCGGGGCTGGGTAGAAAGCCAGAGAATCGGCCTGCGCAGAATCACCGCGGCCTCCGGAGCCGGAGCCGCGCAACGCAGCCCCGGCGATCGGCCCGGTTGTGCAGGGTGAGCCCGCCGCCGTGTGCCTCGGCGACCTGGCGGGAGAACACCAGTCCGATGCCGGAGCCGTTGGGCTTGGTGGTAAAGAAGGGCACAAACAGGTTGGAGGTCGCCGGCAGCCCCGGCCCTTCGTCGCGCACCTCCACCTCCACCGCATCGTCTTCCACGCGCCAGGTCACCTCGGCACTGCCGCCGGTTTCCCGGGCGGCTTCCGCGGCGTTCTTGAGCAGATTGATCAGCAGCTGATCGAGCTGATCGCTGTCGGCCTGAATGGAGACCGACGGTCCTTCCACCAGGCGGATCGGCGCGGCGGCTTCGAGCCGGACCCCGCGCCGGATCCAGTCCCCGACGTCGAGCGGCGCCAGCGTCGGCGGCGGGAGCTTGGCCAGGCGGGCGTAGGTGGCCATGAACCGGTTGAGCGCCTCGGAACGCGCTTCGATCACATCGAGTCCCTTGCGAAGGTCGTCCTCCCAGTCGGGAGGGCGCGGGGTGCGGTCGAGCAGGGAGGTCATCGTCGCGGCGAGCGACTTGATCGGGGCGAGGGAATTGTTGATCTCGTGGGACAGCACCCGGACCAGGCGCTGCCAGACCTGCCGCTCCTCGGCCCGGAGCACCCGGCTGATGTCGGCGAGCACGACCATCTCGAGGGGCAGCCCGCTCTGCCGGAAGGGGCGCCGGCGCACTTCCCATTTGCCGGTGCCGGCGCCGGGCACCACCATTTCGAGAATGCGGGGAGTCTCGCCCTCCAGCGTCTGCTCCAGACCGAGCTGGGTGGCGGTGCGTCCGATCAGCCGTTCGATCGGCTGGCCCAGGAGGCGCTCACCGGCGCGATTGGCCAGGCGGAGCGCGCTTCCGGAGTCGAAGGCAAACACCGCGACGTCGATCTCCTCCATCACCCGGCGCAGCAGGGCGTCGGCCTCGAGGGCGCCGAGCCGCTGCTCCTTCAGGGTTTCCTGAAGGGCGTTGACCTCCCGGCGTACCGCTCCCAGCACGTCGTCGGTCTCTTCCTCCCGGGCCCGCAGGGTGAAGTGTCCTTCCCGGAGCCCGGCGAGGAGATTGGCGATGACCTGGAGGGGACGAATGACCCGGACCTGCGCGCTGCGGGCGGCAACCAGCCAGAGGAGGAGCAGGCCGCCCAGGACCGTTGCGCGAAGCAGCCCGGACGCCGGCACCAGCCAGAGGAGGATCGCCGCC
>DATCXX010000271.1:0-12179 GCA_036565615.1 Gemmatimonadales bacterium
CACTGGGAGGCCGCCGCTCCCGCTGAGCTCCGGTCCCGGGTGTCCTGGGTGGTCACCCGGCACGAGGTGGACTACAAGGCTCCGGCACTGGTGGGCGAGCGTCTGGTGGTCAAGACCTGGGTAGGGGAGCCCTCGGGGGCCACCTGGGAGCGATTCATCGAGGTCCGGCGCGTGGACGACGACCGGATCCTGGCCCGGGGGCGGAGCGTCTATGCCGCCCTGGACCGGGGAACCGGCCGGCCCAGGCGGGTGGACGCGGAGCTGCGGAGGCCGCTGGGGGAGTAAGATGTTGAACACATAATCCTGCCCGCTGCCTGCTCTCTACTTGACCATTTCCCGGCCAGGCGGTCACTTCTCCCCCAGTGTCCGCCGACCCGCTGGAAACGCTTCGAGCCGCCTTGTCCGACCGCTACCGCGTCGAGCACCTGCTGGGCAGCGGGGGCATGGCCACGGTGTACCTTGCCCATGACCTGAAGCACGACCGCCCGGTCGCCATCAAGGTCCTCCGCCCCGAGCTCGCGGCGGCGCTTGGCCCGGAGCGGTTCCTCCGGGAAATCCAGATCGCCGCGAGACTCAATCATCCCCACATCCTGGCGCTGCACGACTCGGGTGAGATCGAGGGACTGCTCTACTACGTCATGCCGTATGTCGAAGGTGAATCCCTCCAGGACCGCATTGCTCGGGAGAAGCAGCTTCCGGTGGCCGACGCGATCCGGATTGCCCGCGAAGTCGCTTCGGCGCTGGCCTACGCCCACGGCCTCGGATTCATCCACCGCGACATCAAACCCGGCAACATCCTGATCTCGAACGGCTATGCGCTGGTGGCCGACTTCGGCCTGGCCCGCGCGCTCACCCGGGCCCGTGGGACCGATTTGATCACCCATTCGGGGATCACCATCGGCACGCCGACCTACATGTCGCCGGAGCAGGGCAGCGACGACGCGGTGATCGACGGCCGAAGCGACATCTATGCCCTGGGCTGCGTGGTGTACGAGATGCTGGTGGGCGACCCCCCTTTCTCCGGCTCGACCCCTGGGGCGGTGCTGGCCCGGCACGCCGCGGGTCGGGTGATGCCGATCCGGGCCCTCCGGCCGGCGGTGCCGGTGGGGGTGGAGCGGGCGGTGATGCGGGCGCTGGAGAAGGTCCCGGCGGACCGGTATCAGAGAGTGGAGGAACTGGATGAGGCCCTGGCTTCCGGTCTATCCGCGACGAGTGCCGGGCCGGTTCGCTGGCCGACAATTGGCGCCGTGCTGGCAGTGCTGTTTGCCGTTGGCGTGATTCTGCTCAAGCGGGACGGCGGCGACGCCAGGCGCGGCGGGCTGGATTCCCTTCGATTTGCCGTGCTTCCGTTCGTCCAGTCCGACAATGCAGCCGGGACGGCGGCCGTGGAGCGCATGGTGCAGGATGCGCTCGACCGCTGGACCGGCTTGTCGGTCGTGGACCGCTTTCAAGTGTCGGAGGCGATGGCACGCCGGCAGGATCAGGTCTCCCCGCTGACCTCGGCCGAAGCGGTCCGCATCGCCCGGGGACTGCGGGCAGGAAAGTACCTCCGGGGGGAGGTCAGTCAGCGGGGAGATTCTCTGTCGGTGCGAGTTGAGTTGTTCGAATCCACCGCAATTGGCCGGAAGCTTCGAGACCGCACAGTGAGCCTCAGCACCTCACTCGCCCATGCGGATTCCACCTTGGCAGCGCTGGTGGACGACCTGCTGCTCTCGTCCACTGGATCGGGCAGCGCCCCATCCCGCCGCGGCGGGTCGCGATCGCTGCCGGCGCGCCAGGCTTTCGACCGCGGCGATGCTGCCATCCGCGATTGGGATCTTGGTGCGGCCGATTCCGCCTTCGCGGCGGCTCTCCGGTTCGATCCTGAGTACGCGCAGGCTGCCTTGTGGCAGGCGCAGGTTCGAATGTGGAGCGAGGAAGCCCCGGCGCGGTGGACTGGTGCCATTGAGACTGCCCATACGGGACGCGGCCGGCTCTCGAAGCGGGACAGCGTACTGGCCCATGCCTTGTTGACCTTTCACCGCGGGGACAAGGGAGCGGCCTGTACGCTCTGGCGCACTCTGACCCAGGAGCGCTCCGATGACTTTGCCGGCTGGTACGGACTGGCGACCTGCCTCCGAGCGGACAATGCCGTCCTTCGCGATCCGCGCAGTCCATCGGGTTGGCGATTCCGGAGTAGCTACCACGAGGCCGTCGGTGCCTACAAGTCCGCCTTCAGGCTGCTCCCCTCGATTCACCACGCCTTTCGGGCTGGTGGCTACGGCAGGGTCCGAGACCTCCTGTACACCTCCCGGAGACTTCGGGGCGGCACCGCGGCCTTGCCGGACACCGGTCGATTCTACGCCGCTCCCTCCTGGGCCGGTGATTCCCTGACCTTCATCCCGCGGCCGGCGCAGGATGTTGTCGCCGGTCTCCCTGGAACAACCCCCCAGCCGGAAGCGATTGTCCGGCAACGCAGGATCTTCCACGACGTCGCCCTCGGGTGGGCCTCCTCCTACCCGGAAAGTACCGACGCGCTGGAAGCCCTGGCCATTTCCCTCGAGTTGCTGGGGGACCCATCGGCGCTTGATACCCTCCGGCGGGCGCGACTGGGTGCCAAGACCGATGCGGAGCGGCTGCGGGTCTCCACGGCCATGGTTTGGGTCACCCTGCGATTCAGCGCGCCGGACGACACCATTCGGCTCGAGGCCCTTCGCGCGCTCGCCGACTCGCTGCTGCAGGGCGCCGACTCCGGGGTCGATCCGGCGCGGGGGTCGCTGGCCGGGCTGGCCGCTCTCACCGGGAGAGCCGTGCTCGCTGCGAAGCTGATTCGCCTCTCCGAGGTTCTGGGTGCCGAGCCGCCACCTGCCCCGATCACGACCCTGGCACCGGCGCTCCTGGCGTTCAGCGCGCTCGGGGGGCCCAAAGACAGCATCCTGAAACTCGAGCGCGAAGTGGCCCAAGGAATTGAGGTGGGTCTGGTGGAGCGAGACCGGCCGGGGGCGAGGCGAGTCTGGCTGGCGCGTGCGGCAACCCTGGCGTATCCTGACACACCATTCGCCAGTCACCAGCAAATGACCAGCGACGGCGATCCCCTGCTGCAGGCGCAAGCCGCCGCGCAGGCGGGCCGGCGTGAAGACGCCCTCCGACTCTTTCCTCGCCTGGTCGAGCAACGGCGCAGCCTCTCTCCCAAGGACCTCAGCATCGACGCCGTGTATCCGGAAGCCCGGTTGCGACTCTTCCTCGGCGATACGCTGGGAGCCCGGGGTTGGATCGACCCGGTCCTGAGTTCACTTCAGCTCCGAGACTCCGACCGGCTGGCGACGGTGAATGCGGCGGCCAGCATGGTGCGGGCGATGGCGCTCGGTGCAGACCTCGCCGCCTGGGCCGGCGATGCAGTGAACGCCCGACGCTGGGCCAGGGCCGTGTCCATCCTTTGGCGCAATGCCGATTCCCATCTTCAACCGCTGGTGCGCCGGATGGTGTTGCTGGCGGAGTAACCACTCGCAGGAGAGGAGGCGGCATGAAAGGCAGCCGATGGTTCGGGTTCGCGCTGGTGCTGGTGCTGATTGCGCTGGTCGGGTACTGGTTCGGGAAACGGAGGGCCACGACCGTTACGCGGGAACCGATCGGGACGCTGCTGACCAGGCAGGATTCCATCGAAGCGCGCTTCGATTGTCCCGAGCATCAAGGCGTGTTCATTCAGTTTCCCGGCGGAGACACCACAACCTTTACCCAATTGTCGGTGCCGGGCCCCCTGACGCTGATCCCGGAGTTTCATGACTGTCAGAGGCTGATCTCGCAGAATGGAGTGGAATACGGTCCCCTGGTCGGGATCTTCGCGTCGGACCGGCTGAATCAGATGACGGTTACCGGTGCGCGCTACGTCGACCCCGAGGCCCCGCTGGCCCCCGTCACCCCACGAGGCGCGGCCGTCGTGACGATTCCGAATGCAACCCAGCTGTATGCCTTCGTCGAAGCGGTAGCGTGGGGCGACTATGGACCGTTGGGTATCAAGAAGGGCATCAACTGCCTCTATGTCGTTCCGGATGCCCAAACACCTTCCGGACTCAAGGGTAAGATGTTCAGTGTGATCGACGAGACGGAGTGCGACAAGGGGGTCGATGAAGTCCAGGGAAATATGACCCCACTGGATGCGACGATCCTCTTGCCGGAGAGCGAGTTCAATTCCAAGGACTATCCCGCCGCCGCACGCTGGGATTGGGACACCAGGCATCAGTGGTGGGTCATTGGCGTCAAGTGCGGGGGGGCCTGGTGTATCATTAGCCCGGAGAATTCCCAGTCGACGGTTGATCCCCCCCACCAACCGCCGTCCAGCGCGGGCAACTCTCTCAAGCGGCGGGTGTTCCGGATCAAGGGGTGGTACGATGAGCAGCGCCTGGCGGTCAATGGCAGCACCGGCCTGCTTCCGGGGCCGCACAACGTCACCGCGTTTCCGGCTCACAACCTGGGCGACTATGACCTGGTCGAGGATTTCAAGGACTGGAAACTGGTGGCCAATGTCGATATGCGCGCGTCGTGGGCATTGTACACCACCAAGCTGGGTTTCAGCAGAACCAATCCGGGAGGTCCCTACAACGAGGTGAGGATTTGCCAGGGGACCCTGTGCAACGTCCCCCAGACCACTCCCGCCTTGAACTGCACCAAGGATGTCGATGGCAATGTCTGGTATGCGAGGATCACCGCGCCAAACGGAGTCTCCACCTATCGGTGCGTGAACAATCATCGTCACAGCAACTATGATCCACCCGCCACGGTCCGGTGGCGCTGGACCCTGAAGGACGAAACCCTCTGGACCCGGTGCGCCGAAGGATGCTGCGAGGTGACCGGCATCTCCTAGCCAACGGCTGGCCCTCACGGGGGCGGAGGGCACCGGAGTAGATTCCGGCATGGCCCTCCGCCCTCTTCGCCCGGTCGCGCTCCCCGACAGCGCCCGCGCCGTCAACGACGCCTGGCTCGAGCAGCTGGACGCGTCCCTCTCCGCCCCCGGCGCCGACTGGTCGCTGATCTGCCGGGACACGCTCTACGCCCTCTGGTACCCCGCCGCGCCGGGGTGCGACGAGGTCCTGGCCAACGCCAAAACCACCGCGGCCACCCGCGCGGTGCTGTTCGCCCTCGACCCCCGCAACATCACCCTGGAGCCCGAGTACTACGCCGAGGTGGACCGGGAGAAGTTCGCCCGGGTGAAGCCGCTGCTCTGGCTCTGGTACTCCTTCGACCGCACCCCCGCCGGGGCCCAGAACGTGGACCTCGGCGTCAAGTTCCGGCGGCTCCTGGCGCCCCGGATCTTTGCCCGCTGCGGCAGGAACTTCAAATGCTTCCAGCACACCGAGTTTTCCTTCGGCTACAACATGGAGGTGGGGGACGACTGCGTGGTGCACCGGCACGTGCTGCTGGATGACCGGGGCGGGATCACCATGGGCAACCGGGTCAGCGTGTCGGACTACGCCAACATCTACAGCCACACCCACAGCATCGTGGACCAGAAGGAGGTGACCGACCTGCGCACCGTGCTGGAGGACGACGTGCGGATCACCTATCACGCCACCGTGCTGGCCGGAGTGCGGGTGGGCCGGAACGGCATGGTGGGCGCCAATGCCCTCGCCACCAAGGACGTGAAGCCCTACAACGTCAACGTGGGGATCCCGGCCAAATCCATCCGGGTGAAGCCCAACGCCCCACCAGAGGCCTTTGCCACCGAGAGAGTTCCCCGCCGTGAAGAGTGAGCCGTGAACGGTGAGAGAGGTGAGCGGGACAAGCCTTCCCCGCTCACCGCTCACCTCTCACCGCTCACCGCTATTTCGTGACACATCCGTTGCACCGTCGTGCCCGGTTCGAAACCGGGTCCGGCAAGCTTCCCCCTCGAAATACCTGAACTGCGGGCCCCCGATCGGGTCGCGGTCGTCTCGAACCGTGAGCGGAGCTATGTCATTGCGATCTCTGCGCTTTCTGCCCGCCGTGGCGGCGCTGGCCCTCTCTGTTCCGCTGGAGGCCCAGTCCCCCCAGGAGGGCCGGATCGTCGGCAAGGTGGTGGACCGGGACGGAGGAGCCCCGCTCGGCGGAGCCAGGATCACCGTGGTGGGGACCTCACTCACGACTTCCACCAAGGTCGACGGCCGCTTCGCCCTGGAGAACGTCCCGGCCGGGACCGTCACCCTCCGGGCGGCGATGATCGGGTACGCGCCGAAGTCGGTCACCGAAGTCATCGTCACCGCTGGGGGAGTCACGACCCAGGACATTTCCCTCTCCGGCGAGGCGACCCAGCTGGAGGAGCTCACCGTCACCGCCACGGCCGAACAGGGGTCGGTGAATTCCGCGCTCGACGAGCAGCGCTACAGCGTCGCGATCGTCAACGCGATCTCCGCCGAGCAGATCGCCCGCTCCCCCGACGGCGACGCCGCCGCGGCGCTTCAGCGGATGAGCGGCGCCACCATCCAGGACGGCAAGTACCTCAACATGCGCGGCCTGGGCGACCGCTACACCCAGGCATCGCTGAACGGGGCCCGGATTCCCTCCCCGGAGCCGGAGCGGAAGGTGGTCCCTCTCGATCTGTTCCCCTCCGCCCTGCTGAGCGAGATCACCACCGCCAAGACCTTCACGCCGGACCAGGCCGGCGACTTTTCCGGCGGCGCGGTCAACATCAAGACCAAGGAATTCCCGGGCCGGCGCTACCTGGCCTTTTCGGTCAGCGCGGGATTCAACGATGCCGTGACCGGCAAGACCGCCGTCTTCGCGCCCGCGACGGGACGCGACTGGGTCGCGCTGGGCGCCACGCCACGCGGGCTGCCGTCGCCCCTCGAACAGGTGGACTTCACCCAGCAGCTCTCCCCCTCCCAGGCCAACGCGCTGGTGAACTCGTTCCGGAATGTCTGGTCGGCGCGCCGGCGCAGCGGATCACCCAACGGCGGATTCGGGGTCTCGCTGGGCGGCACCCTGCCGACCGGCGGGACCGGGCTCAGCTATCTGCTTTCCGGCAGCTATTCCTACACCCAGGAGATTCGGACCGACCAGCGCCGGGCCATTGCCCAGCCCGCTTCGACCGCGGGCGGCGAGGTGACCGAGCTGGACCGCTACGACGGTACCACCGGGCGGAACAGTGCCCTCTGGGGCGGCATCGCGAACTTCAGCGTCAATCTGGGAAGCCGCACCCGGATCGTGCTCAACAACACCTATAACCGGACCATGGATAACGAGGGGCGGGTGGAGACCGGCGTGTCCGAGAATCTCGCCCTTCCCCTCCAGGTTCAGCGGCTGCGCTACGTCGAGCGGAACATCTACGCCAGCCAGCTCGGCATCCACCGGGAAGTGGCCGACCGGCACTTCCTCGACGCCGGGTTCACCGTCTCCGGGGTGCAGCGCAAGGAGCCGGACCGGTCCGAGGTGGTGTACGAAACCTCCACCGGAACCCCGACCTGGTACGGATTCTCCAACGAAGCGGCGGTCCGGACCTTTGCCGACCTCAATGAGCATTCCTACGAGGGCTCGGCCAGCTGGCAGTTCCGCTTCGGCTCGTCGGCGAGCAACCGGTTCATCCAGGTCGGCGGCCTGTATCGCTCGACCACCCGGGACGCGACCAACCAGGCCTACTCGATCTCCCTGCTCCGTCCCCTCGATGAGGCCGACCGGGCGCTGACGCCGGAGGAGCTCTTCGACGGCCGGTTCACCCAGGGCGGGTCGGACAACTTCCGGATTTCGCCGGTCGCCCAGGGCGGCTCCTACGACGCCTCCGACCGGCTCTCGGCGGGCTATGGCATGCTCACCCTGGAGCTGGGCCGGTCGCTCGAGCTGATCGGGGGCGCCCGGGTGGAGCACTCGGTCGTCGAAGTGCGGTCGCTTTCCACCGCGGGCGAACCCTCCCTCGCTACCCCCAGCTACACCGACGTCCTGCCCTCGCTGGCGCTCAACTACCGCATTGGGCAGAGCACCAATCTGCGGGCGTCCGCGTCGCAGACCCTGTCCCGGCCGGAGTACCGCGAGCTGTCGCCGATTCTGTTCCGCGAGGTCATCGGGGGCGACAACGTCAAGGGAAACCCCGAGCTGAAGCGGGCCCTGATCCGGAACTACGACCTGCGGTGGGAGTGGTACCCCCGGGGCGGCGAAGTGCTCAGCGTGGCGGTGTTCGCCAAACAGTTCTCCGATCCGATCGAGCGGGTGTATACCGGGACATCCGGCACCAGGATCATCACCTACGTGAACGCCAAGGGCGCGGACAACTACGGGGTCGAGCTGGAAGCCCGGAAGGGGCTGGATTTCCTGGGCGCGCGGCTCCAGCCCTTCACCGCGTTTGCCAACGCGACCGTCATGAAGTCGAAGATCCGGCTCGATCTCACCGGGGGATCGGTCACCAACGCCGAGCGGAAAATGGTCGGCCAGGCGCCCTATGTGATCAACGCCGGTCTGACCTGGAGGCATCCGTCGGCCGACGCCTCGGCGACGCTGCTGTTCAACCGGGTGGGCGAGCGGATCAGCGAAGCGGGAGAGATCCCGCTCCCCGACGTGGTCGAGCAGCCCCGCAACGTGCTCGATGCCTCCGTTGCGTTCCCCCTGTTCGGCGGGCTTCGTGGCCGGGCGGATGTCAAGAACCTGCTCGATGCGCCGTACCGGCTCACCCAGGGCGCGGTGATTCGTGAGGGATACCGGTCAGGACGGGTGTTCTCGATCGGGTTCAGCTGGAGGCAGTGACAGATCGGTGTGACCTGATTGTGACTCGACGATGACAGAACGCCGACGCGGCCCGGGTTGCTTCCTGCGGCAGCGTCGGCGGCGTGTTTTCAGGAATCAACCACCCACGTGGGAGCGGAGAAAATGAGGCTGGGCCTTGGATGGAAGACCCCGATCGCACTCGCATTGGGAATGGCTCTGCTCTGGGCCTGCAGCGACGACGATCCGGTGACCCCGAGCAACAATCCACCGGCGGGCCTCGCGGCCACGGCGTCGGGCAGCACCGGCATCAACCTTACCTGGACCGCGGCGACCGGGGTGACGCAGTATGTCCTGGAGCGCGCTCAGGGCGCGGCCGGCGCGTTCGCCGAGATCAATCGGCCGGCGAGCTCGGCCACCTCCTACAACGACACCGGGCTGCTTCCGACGACCCAGTACCGCTACCGGATCGCGGCGGTCCGGAGCGCGGGGACCTCGGCCTTCTCCACCGAGGTCAGCGCCACGACCGGAGCGCCCCAGCAGGTCAACGTCACGGCGGACATCACCACCAACACCACCTGGACCGCGGGGAACATCTACAAGCTGGTCGGCTTCAGGAAGGTGTCCAACGGGGCGACGCTGACCATCGAGGCGGGCACCAGGATCATCGGCGACTTTGCCACCGCGGGCTCCTCGCTCTTCGTGCTGCGGGGCGCGCGCATCGTCGCCAACGGCACCGCCGCCTTGCCGGTCGTCTTCACCTCGGCGCAGGCCGAGGGCACCCGCCAGCCGGGTGACTGGGGCGGCCTCATCATCATCGGCAACGGAATCATCAACCGGTCCGGCACGGTCAATATCGAGGGGACCGGGACCTCGACGGACAACCCCTTCGTTCCCTACTCCGGCGGCACCAACAACGCCGACAACAGCGGGGCCCTGCACTACGTGAGGGTCGAGTACGCCGGCTTCGGCCCGGCGCAGGACGCCGAGCTCAACTCGTTCACCTTCGCCGCGCTGGGCAGCGGCACGGTGCTGGATCACCTCCAGTCGCTCAACGGCCTGGACGACTCCTTCGAATGGTTCGGCGGCGCGGTGGACGGGAAATTCCTGGTCTCCTACGAGTCCGGCGACGATCACTTCGACATGTCGGAGGGATACACCGGACGGCTCCAGTTCCTGATCGGGTATCAGAGCCGGGTCTTCCCACCCCGGCCGGGCGTGGGCAACGCCTCGGCGGACCCGCAGGGCATCGAGAACGACGGCTGCAACGGCAGCGGATGCGACCTGGCCTTCAACTCGACGCCGTTCACCACTCCGGTAGTGGCGAACTTCACCCTGGTCGGCACCGGACCCGGGGTGGTGCCCACGGGCGGCGGGTACGGCGCGGTGCTGCGCCGGGGGACCGGCGGACACTACGTCAACGGAGTCCTGGGGCGGTGGCAGACCGCCGGCATCGGGTACCGCGACGCCGACACCAAGGCCCGGGAGACCGCCGGGCTGCTCTCGATCAGGAACGTCCTGATCGTGGAGACCCCGCTGGCCCTCCAGGCAAACCAGCAGACCTACGACCTCGCAGGAAACAACGTGATCTTCGAGCAGGCCACTACGGCGGCATCGCTCTTGACCGGGCTGCCCGCCGTGCCGACCACGGCGTCGACCACCGGCGCGAGCTTCGACTGGTCGCTCACCGCGCTGGCCGCGGCCCGGACCGGCGGCTTGACCACCTTTACCGGGGACCTGCTCACCCGCGCCGGGACGTTCGTGACCGGCACCATCTACCGGGGCGCCTGGGACCCGGCAGGGACCAAGTGGTGGGAAGGCTGGACCGCGTACAACCGGAACTAGGATGCGCTTGCACGGCCTGAGTGGTTTGGGGCTCTGCCTGCTCCTGGCCTGCCCGGCGTCCAAAGCCGAGCAGGCGGGAGCGCCCTGGCGAAAGCCGGGGGACAAGATCGATTCGATTCTGCCGATGCCGGAATACCTTCGCCGCTTCCGCGCGGGGCTCACCGAGCCGGTCGCATTCCAGGAAGGCTCCGGGAGTCCCGACGCGCTGGCGCGCCGGTTTCTTGCGGCGGTCTCGGCCCGCGATACCGGGGCCTTCGCGGCATTGATGGTTTCGCGGGCCGAATTTGCCTGGCTGGTCTTTCCCCATCACACCTACGCCACGCCGCCCTACGAGCTCGATCCGGCCATCTTCTGGATGCAGCTGACCGCCGGGAGCGCCAAGGGGCTCGGCAGGACGCTGGAGCGGCTGGGAGGCAAAGCGCTCGCCTTCCAGGCGCTCGACTGCCGGCGGGATACCCTTCAGATCAAAGGCGGGCCGATCCGGGTCTGGTCCTGGTGCGGGGTCCGCTATCGGGAGGGCGACAGTCTGCTGACCCGCCGTCTGTTCGGGTCCATCATCGAGCGGGAGGGACGCTTCAAGCTGCTGAGCTTCGCCAACGACTTCTGATTATTTCCCGATCTTTCCGGTGTTGAGCACATCCTCCAGCGGCCCGGCTTCGCCCCGGCCGATCATCCGCACCGCGTCGGTGATCTCCCGCCGGATCCGGGGCCAGCTCATCCGCTCCCGCGCCGCGGCCGGCGCCAGCCACTCGAAGGCGTCGTGCTCGCCGCTCAGCCGCACTTCCTCCCGCCGGGTCACCAGCGCCCCGAACACCGGCACCAGCACCACCTCGTTGGTGGTGTGGCGATAGAACGACTCCACCCGGCTCAGATTGTAGAGCCGCCGGGGCACCAGGCCGGCCTCCTCCCTGAGCTCCCGGATCGCGGTGGCCACCGCGGTCTCTCCCTCGTCGATATGCCCGTGGATGGCCTCCCAGGAGCCCGGAGAGCGGCCCCCGGGGCCCCGGCGGAGACAGAGCACCTGGAGGCCGTCTCCCTCGCCCCGGAGCACCAGGACGTCCACGTAGGCGATGCGAGCAGGGGACATGAGGAGAACGGGGAAAGGGGAACGGGGAATGGGGAAGCCTGACTGAAGGCCGATAGCTGATAGCTGATAGCTGCTTCTACTGTACTTTGCGCCGAGCCAGCGCGTTCTCCAGCCGGGCCGCCAGCGCCTTGGCCCGGAAGGGCTTGGTCAGGAAATCGTCGGCGCCCAGCTGGAGCACCCGGACTTCGTTGTCCTCGTCGCCCTTGGCGGTCAGCACGATGATCGGGAGCTGGCGGGTCGCCGAGCGGGAGCGAAGCTGGCTCAAGACCGAGTAGCCGTCCACGCCGGGAAGGTTCAGGTCGAGAATGACGATGTCGGGCGCGTGCCGGTCCACCTCGTCCAGCGCCTGGGCCCCGTCCCGGGCTTCGACGACGCTGTAGCCCTGCCGCTCCAGCAGGTCCTTCATGACCCGGCGGAGCTGGTCCTCGTCGTCCACCAGCAGCACCATCGCGCCCTTGCGGGTGAGCTCGGTGCGGGCCGGGGGAAGATCTTCCAGCAGCTCGAACGCCGGAGAGATCTCCAGCGTGGACGAGGAAGTGTCCCGAGACCGGCCCGGCGGCGGGGTGATCACCCCGATGCCCGCCGGGGGCCCGTCGCCGTCGGTCTC
>DATCXX010000312.1:0-6049 GCA_036565615.1 Gemmatimonadales bacterium
CGGCCGCCACCGGGCACTCCCCGCGCCTCCGGGGGCGGCTCGCCCAGGCGCTCCAGCTCCTCGCGCAGCTCCAGCAGCGTCACGATCCGGGGTCCCTGTTCCTCGCTCCGCAGGAACACCCGCTCCCGGAAGATGTCCACCGCCACGACCCGCTCCGCGCCCCGGCTGGTGCGGAGGGCCTTGCCCTCCTTGGGGAACCGCTTGCGCGAGGCCACGTAGAACTCGTGCTCGTACTTGAGGCAGCAGAGCAGGCGGCCGCAGCCGCCGGAGATCTGGGCCGGGTTGAGCGAGAGGTGCTGATCCTTGGCGAGGGCGAGGGACACCGGGGAGAGGGTGGTGAGCCAGGAAGAGCAGCAGAATTCCTTGCCGCAGCGGCCCACCCCGCTCAGCCGGGCGGCTTCGTCCCGCGCGCCGATCTGCCGGAGGTCGATCCGGGTGTGCAGCGCCGCGGCGAGGTCCCGGACCAGCTCCCGGAAATCCACCCGCTTTTCGGCGGTGAAGTACACGGTGAGCTTCTTCCGGTCCCACTGCCATTCGGCGTCGCTCACCTTCATGTCGAGCTGGCGAGCCCGCACCCGCTCCAGCACGGTCCGGCGGGTGGTCTCCTCGCTCCGGCGCAGGTCGTTGGCGGTGGCGATGTCCTGCTGGGTGGCCCGGCGGAGCACGCCCTGCTGGGGCACTTTCACCTCTCCCACCGCGCACCCGGCGCAGCCGCTGGCGCATTTCCTGGTGGCGGTCTCGCCCACGGCGGAGACCCGTCCGAAGTCCAGTCCCCGTTCGACCGGCACGATCACGGCCTCCGAGAGCCGGAGCGGCTCGGAGTCGTCGGCCCAGAGGAAATAGTCCTTCCGGTTGCCCTTGAAACGGACTTCGACGGTGGTGGGCATCAGGCTTCGGTATACACTCCCATGCCGGCGTATTTTTCGGCGCGCCGGCGGACCAGCTTTTCGGGACGGGTCTTCCGAAGCTCGGTAACGTGCCGGATCAGGCCGTCGCGCAGCGCTTCGCCCGCGGCCTCGGGATCCTGGTGGGCGCCGCCCAGCGGCTCGGGAATGATCTCGTCGATCACCTTGAACTGGAGGAGATCGCCGGGGGTGAGACGCAACGCCTCGGCGGCCCGTTCCCGCTGGCTGGCATCCTTCCAGAGAATCGCGGCGCAGCCTTCGGGGGAGATGACCGAGTAGACCGAATTCTCGAACATCAGCACCCGGTCGGCCACGCCGAGGGCCAGCGCTCCGCCGGAGCCGCCTTCGCCGATCACCACCGCCACTACGGGCGTCTGGAGCATGGCCATCTCCAGGATGTTGGTGGCCAGGGCCTCGGACTGTCCCCGCTCCTCGGCTCCGAGGCCGGGGTAGGCGCCCGGGGTGTCGATCAGGGTGATGACCGGGGCGTGGAATCGCGCGGCCAGCTTCATCAGGCGGAGGGCCTTCCGGTAGCCTTCCGGATGGGGCATGCCGAAGTTGCGCCGGATGTTTTCCCGGGTGTCGCGGCCCTTCTGGTGCCCGATCACCATGACCGAGGCGCCGCCCAGCCGGGCCCAGCCCCCGACGATCGCGAGGTCGTCGCGGTAGAGCCGGTCGCCGTGCAGCTCCACGAAGTCGGTGAAGATGCTGCCGAGATAATCGAGGGTGTAGGGGCGGCGGGGGTGCCGGGCCACGCTGACCCGCTGCATCGGCGTGAGGTTGCGGTAGATGTCCTCCCGGAGCGAGTCGAGTTTGGCCTGGAGGGTGGTGAGCTCCTCGGCCACGTCGATTTCGCGTTCTTCGCCGACCCGCTTGAGCTCGTCGATCTGCCGCTCCAGCTCGAGCAGCGGCTTCTCGAAATCGAGTGTGTACGTGTTGGCCATCCGTCACCCCACCTTGACGAAGCGGACCGCGTCCGCGCCGAGGAGATCCCGCAGGGCAAGCACTACGTCTTCGCCGGGCTCCACCCGGAGCCGGCGCGCTCGCAGCCTGGCGCCCTCGCCGTTCCCGTCGGACCACTCAATATAGACCGGCGCCGGACCCGGATGGCTGGCGCAGAGCGCCGCGGCGGAGCGCAGCACCTCGCGGCTCGGCCCGGCCGGGGCGCTCCACTGCAGCAGGATGCCCACCGCGCCGGAACGGCGCAGCTCCCCCAGCGGGCGGGCGCTCTCCACCACGAACGGGGCGCGCTCCTCGTCCCGGTCCCGGGCGCTGTAGCCGCCGGTGAGCAGCACCGCCGCGTCCTCTACCAGCACCTGGTTGAGGCGGGCCCAGCTCTCCGGAAACACGATCGCCTCGGCGGCCCCGTGAAAGTCCTCCAGAATGATACGGGCATATTCCTTTCCCGTCTTCTTGGAGAGCTGCCGCTTCACCCCGGTCACCACCACCGCCACGGTGACCGGGTGCTCGGTCCATTGCTGGAGCGTGGCGGTGGTCCGGGTGCCGAAGAGCTCCACCTCGGTGCGGAACGGCTCCAGCGGATGGCCGGAGATGAAGAACCCGATGACCTCCTTCTCCCGGGTGAGCCGCTCCGCCTCGGGCCAGTCGGGCAGGTCGGGCAGGGCCAGGGCATGCCGCTCGGCGGCGGGCGACTCCCCGAACAGCGAGGCCTGTCCCGCCTCGCGCTCCTGCTGGAGCAGCTGGGCTTCGCCGAGGACGGCGTCGAGCGCGCCCAGGAGCTGGCTGCGATAGCCGCCCAGGGAGTCGCAGGCGCCGGCGGCGATCAGCGACTCCAGCACCCGCTTATTGCAGAGCCGGAGGTCGATCCGGTCCACCAGATCGGCGAGGTCCCGGAAGGGGCCCTGCCCCCGGGCGGCGAGGATGGACTCGATGGCCCCCCGGCCCACGTTCCGCACCGCGCCGAGGCCGAACCGCATCCTGGTATCGCTCACCACGGTGAACTTGAAGCCGGACTCGTTGACGTCGGGCGGCAGCACGTCGAGGCCCAGCTCCCGGGCCTCGTTGATGTACTGCACCACCTTGTCGGTGCTGCCGATTTCGGAGGAGAGCAGCGCCGCCATGAATTCGGCCGGATACCAGGCCTTGAGCCAGGCGGTCTGGTAGGAGAGGACCGAGTACGCCACCGAATGGGACTTGTTGAACCCGTAGCGGCCGAAGGTCTCGATCTGGGCGGCGATGTCCGAGGCCAGCTTCTTGGGGTGGCCCATGGCGACCGCCCGCTCCACGAATTTCCCCAGCTCCTTCCGGATCAGCTCGGCGTCCTTCTTGCCGACCGCCTTCCGAAGCACGTCGGCTTCGGCCAGGGTGAAGCCGGCCAGGACGTTGGCGATCCGCATCACCTGCTCCTGATAGGTGATCACGCCATAGGTCGGCTCCAGAATCTCCCGCAGCGAGGGATGGGGATAGCTGACCTCTTCCTGCCCCAGCTTGCGGCGGATGAAGACGGTGTGCATCCCGGCGTCGAGGGGTCCGGGCCGGAGCAGCGCGTTGGAGGCGACCAGGTCGTCGAACCGGTCGCACTTCATCTGGCGGAGGGTATCGGTTGCCAGCGCCGACTCGAACTGAAAGACCCCCGCGGTGTGCCCCTGGCGGAGCATGGCGTAGACCTTGGGATCGTCGAGGGTCAGGGCGGCCATGTCGGGGGCGGTGCCGGTGCGCGCGGCGATCATCGCGACCGCGTCGTGGATGACGGTCAGGGTCTTGAGCCCCAGCAGGTCCATCTTGAGCATCCCGACCTGCTCCAGCGCCCCCATCTCGAATTGGGTGATGATGGCGCTCTCGCCCTCGGCCGACTGCCCCGAGCCCCGGGTCGGGGCGGTGCAGACCGGCACGTACTCGGAGAGGGGGCCCGGCGCGATGACCACGCCAGCGGCGTGGACCGAGGCGTGCCGGGAGATCCCTTCGATCCGCCCGCTCAGCTCCACCATCCGCTGATACACCGGGGCGCTCTGCACCAGCTCGCGCAGCTCGTCCACCTTCCTGACCGCGTCCGGAATGGTGAGGCTGTAGGCCGGCCCCGAGGGAATGAGCTTGGTGATCCGGTCGGCTTCGCCGGGCGGGATCTTGAGCACCCGGGCGACGTCCTTGACCGCGGCCCGCGCCTTCATGGTGCCGAAGGTGATGATCTGGCCCACACTGTCGCGTCCGTAGCGCTCCCGGACATACTCGATCACCTCGCCGCGGCGCTCGAAGCAGAAGTCCACGTCGATATCGGGCATCGAGACCCGCTCGGGATTCAGGAACCGCTCGAACAGCAGGTCGAATCGCAGCGGATCGATGTCGGTGATGCGCAGGGCGTAGGCCACCAGGGAGCCGGCCGCCGAGCCGCGGCCCGGTCCGACCGGGATGCCCCGGTCGCGGGCGGCCCGGATGAAATCCTCCACGATCAGGAAGTATCCGGCATAACCCGCCCGGGTGATGACCGAGAGCTCGTAGTCGAGCCGCTCGGCGGCCACCGCGGGCAGCGGATCGCCGTAGCGGGCCCGGGCCCCCCGGGTGGCCAGCTCCCGCAGCAGGGCGTTTTCGTCGGCGTAGCCTTCCGCCAGCGGGAAGCTGGGCAGGTAGGTGCGCTTCTCGAACTCGAATTCGCAGAGCGCCGCGACCCGGGCGGTGTTCTCCACCGTTTCGGGGTGATCGGGAAAGAGCGCCCGCATCTCGGCTTCGCTCTTGACGTAGGATTCCTGCCCGGTGAACCGGAAGCGTTTGGGATCGTCGAGGTCGGCGCCGGTCCCGATCGCGAGCAGCACATCGTGCGCTTCGGCGTCTTCCCGGCGCAGGTAGTGCGCGTCGTTGGTCGCCACCACCCCGATGCCCAGCTCCCGGCCCAGCCGGAGCATCCCCTCGGTCACCAGCTTCTCCTCCGCGATGCCGTGGTCCTGGATCTCCAGCCAGAATCCCTCGGGCCCATAGAGCCGGGCGAACCACTCGGCCGAGGCGCGGGCCTCCTCGTACCGGCCCAGCCGGAGCGCCTGGGCCACTTCGCCGGAGAGGCAGGCGGCAAGGCAGATGATGCCTTCCGAGTATTGCTCCAGCGTGGCCTTGTCGACCCGGGGCCGCCGGTAGAACCCCTCGGTATATCCGATCGAGGAAAGCCGGACCAGGTTCCGGTATCCCGCCCGGTTTCGGGCCAGCAGCACCAGGTGGCTGTAATGCGCCGGCGCGCCCGCCGGCTTCTGGGTGGCGCGGCGATCACCGTAGGCGAGGTAGGCTTCGAACCCGAGAATGGGCCGGAGCTTCCGGGCCCGGGCTTCGGCGTAGAAGCTCCAGGCGGCGTGGAGGTTTCCGTGATCGGTCACCGCCAGGCTGTCCATCCCGAGCTTCTGCACCTGCCCGACCAGATCGGGAATCCGGTTCGCCCCGTCGAGGAGCGAGTATTCGCTATGGGTGTGGAGGTGTACGAACGCCATTCGGATGACCTGTATCGCTGGCCGGGCCGGCGCGGCCAGCGGGCCACGAGCGGAGACCGGGATACGGTTTGGGTGGTGCGGCAGGGAGCCGCGCCGCGCGTCTCCTACCCATTCTGCGACGGGCGTTGATCCGGCGGCGAAGCTGAAGCTACCGGACCCCGGGATGATTGTCAAAAGTCGTTGTGGTGCCTTAACTTCCAGCATCGAACACCCTGCTACCAGGAACCGCCACCACTCATGATTCTGCGCCAGCTCACCGGAACCGGGCTCTTCCTGGTCACCGTCCTGACCGCTTGCGGGGGCGACCCGGTCTCGCCCCCGCCGCCTCCGCCCCCGCCGCCGCCGGCGGGATCTCCCAGCGTGGTGTGCGCGGCCAAGTCGGTCACCACCCTGTCGACCGGCCAGCACACCATCATCGATCCGGCCACCGTGAGCGGGTGTCTCCGTTTTCCGGCGGCCGGTCCGGCGGGCGCCCAGTACCTGGTGGTGGTGGCCTCGACCTCGGGGTCTCGTTCCTCCTCGGGGATTCAGGGCCCCTATGTCATGAAGGCGAGCTCTCCCGCCAGCGCGTCGGCCGCTCCGCTGTCGGCCGCGCTGCAGACTCCGGTCCGGGCGCCGCGCCGGTCGGTGGCGGCAGAATTCGACGCCATGCTGCGGGAACGGGAGCGGGCGCTGGTGGCGGGGGGAGCGATGCGCGCCTCCGGGCCGACGCTGCCG